>CAYJNP010000060.1:0-4893 GCA_964371665.1 uncultured Eubacteriales bacterium
ACATTTAAAACAAATTGTTCTAATTCACCAAGTTCAATATTTTTTATTTTACTGAAATTCATTTTATGTACTCTATTTAAATCTAAATCAGTAAATAAAATATCTATTTTTTTAGAATTATTTTTATAAAATATAAAATCTAAATGAATATTAATTGGTGTAAAAATAACAAATCTTTTAAACGTGTCTGTTTCTTGTTTTTCAACAAAATTAACTGTTTTAGATTCACTTTTTACTGAATCTAAATAGTTTTCAACATCTTTTATTTTTCTTACTTTCATTTTAAAATAACCTTTTATAATATTAATAAATTTTTCTACCATGAATTTGTTTATTACCGTAAGTTTCAGTATATATTTTAACTTTGCATCCACAATTACATTTTATAGTAGCTGTTCTAATTTCAGGTATACGTAATCTACTTTTATTAGAAATAGTTGTTACTTTTAAATTAGCTAAATCTTTATTTTCCAATCGAAAAATAATAGAACATTTCGGACATTTGAAAGTATAACCAGTTAATTCACTTTTATGATATTTCATCTTTTTACCTCCATTTTTAAAATATAAGACTTGCTTTACTATCCCATTTAGAATATAATTTGCAGTCTTCTCTTAATATTAGATATTTAAATTCTTCTTTTACCTCAGTGCTCATACAATCATTATCTACAACAACAGACATTCCATGAATTTCATATTGTACAGCTCCATACGGTAATATACTCAATTCTCTACCATTCTTTTTAATATATTGTTCAATTCTAGGTAATATATGAATAGTATTTATTGTGTGTCTATCAATCCATTCATGTTCTTCATTTTCACCTTCACCATATAATTTTCTAAAAGTTATTTGATCAATACCTAATTCTTTTAAATAATTAAAATCACCTTTAAATTTTTCAATATGATTGAATTTAAACATCAACTCATTCATATTCAAAGATAATCTTAAATTAAAATCATATTTTTTGATCAATTCAATCATTTTAATTAATTTTATTTGTTTAGTTTTAGGTGTTTGAATTATATAATTATTAGTATCATCTTCGAAACTACTAACAGATAAACTAATAGTTGTAACTCCAACATGATTTCTTAAAAATCTTAAATAACCTTCATCTAATCCGGCACCAGTTGTTTGCATTTCTATTGTCTTAAATGGATTTTTTAAATTTTGATTCATAATTCCAAATAACATTAAAAAATGTCTATTTTGTTGTGGTTCACTATTACCAGTTAACATAACCGTATTACAACCATTATCCCTAGCATATTCCAATCTATTAATATAATCTTTATAATATAAATCATAAAATGGTAAATTACAATCCATTTGATTTTTATAATCTTCATTATGCATTCTACTTACACAAAATTTACATTTATTAATACATTTTTTATTAGGAACTACTATACTTAAACTTTGAATTTTCACATTATTTTCCTTTCTTTAAACAATGACTACATTTTCCGCAATCTTCTTCTTTTATTTCCGAAAAATATTCTAATAAATCATTTCTCAAGCATTCATTACTTTCGGTGTATTTCATCATACTTTCTAATTTTTCTAATTTTATATCCATAGCTTGTTTTGCACCATATTCAAATTTATTAAAATTATAAGTTCTCCTAATTAAATTAGAAGCTAAATTAAAATCTTTATCATCAAATAATAAAACACATAAGGATTTATCACCATTTCTACCAGCTCTACCAGCTTCTTGATAATAAGATTCAATATCGAATGGTGTATTAAAATGTATAACGAATTGAATATTTGCTTTATCAATTCCCATACCAAAAGCATTTGTTGCAATCATAACTCTTATATTATTAGATATATATTTTGTTTGCATTAATTCTCTATCAGAATTACGCATCCCAGCATGATATTTACCAACAGAAATTTCCATTTCTTTTAATTTTTCATATAATTCATCAACACCTTTTCTAGTGTTACAATAAACTATACCAGCTTTATTTCTTAATACTTTTAAATACATTAACAAAATATCAACTTTATTCTCTCCATTACAATCGTATTTTGCAAATGTTAAATTTAATCTATCAAAAGTAGATATAACTCTAACTGGATTATCTAAAGATAATTTAGTTATTATATCTTCTCTAACTTGTAAAGTCGCTGTTGCTGTGAAAGCTGCAATTGTTGGTCTTTCTTCCATGTTATTTATAAACTCAACTATTTTTAAAAAAGCTGGTCTAAAATCATTTCCCCATTGACTTATACAATGAGCCTCATCTATAATAATATTATCTATTTTTATGTTTTTTATTCTCTCTACAAACTCTTCATTATCTAATCTTTCCGGAGAAGTATATAATATTTTACACCTACCTTCTTCTAAAGATTTAAAAACATTTTCAGTTTCTGTTTTTGATAAAGTTGAATTCAAAACATAAGATTCAATATTTTTAGATACTAATTTATCTACTTGGTCTTTCATTAAAGAAATAAGTGGAGAAAAAATTATTGTTAAATTTTCCGACATAATTGCAGGAATTTGATAACATAATGATTTCCCAGCACCAGTTGACAAAATAGTCAATAGATCTCTTTTATTTAAAATAGCATCTACTGACTCCTCTTGCCCTTCTCTAAATGAATCATATCCAAAGTAATGTTTTAGTACTTCAAATTTATCCATATAATTTCCTTTCAATTTTTAAAGAATCATCAATAAATTTTTCTTCCAATTTTAATATTTTTTTATCATTATTTTTTAATAATTTTAATAATTTTTTTATATATCCTTCAACACCTAATAGATGATGATAAATATTTAAATTTTTATCTAATTTTAAAATGATTTTTCTTTTTTTACGATTCAAATATCTTTTACTATAATCAAATAATTCTAATTCTTCTAATTCTTGTTTTAAACTATTTATTTCTTTTTTATTTTTATTTAATTCATTTTTTAATTCTGAAGAATTTAAACATAATAATTCTCTTTTAATTGAATCAGAAAAATCTAAAATTTTATATATTTTATTATTTCTTTCAAATTTTAATTTGTTTATTTCTTTTTCTTCTCTATAACAAACAGGCATATCTTCATATTTAAAATTATTATATTTTTTTAATTTTATTATTCTATAAATTTCATCTAAAAATTCATTATTAAGTCCATTTTTCTCTAAATCAAAAAAGTTCATATTTTTAAAATAATACATTTTAATTGTACAATCTTCCATAAATATTTTAACTCTTTTTTCTTTAGTTATAATTACGTCTTTAATTCCTAATAACATTTCAACAACCTCTCTCTAATAAATCTTCAATTTTGAGATCAAATAATCTTCCCTTTTCTTCGAAATAATCATCAGAATTCTTTTCAAATTCTTTTAAAGCAAAATCAACATTGAAATTTTCAATATGACTTGATATTAAATCACCGTCAGAATCTATAGAATAGAATTCTACAAATTCATTAGCCTCATCTCCACCAGATACTTTTAAATTAATACTATATTTTTTACATAATTTTTCAATTTCAAAATCTCCGATAAAACCATTTTCAACATTCCATCTAATATCATGAACCATAAAATCTGTTTCTTTTTCATTTTTATCATTAATAGAAATTTCAAATTCATTTTCTAATTCTTTAATAAATTTATTTCTATTTTCTTCTGTACCATCGATTTTACAAATAGCATATATCATATTAGCCATTTTTATTATCTCCTTCCACATATTTCCATACACCATCAACCTCAATGAATTTGTATGTATTTAATATTTTATTACTTTTAGAAGTAACTATAGAAACATATATTACATCTTTTAAACTAACTAAACTATATTTCTCTCTATTTTCAAAATTAAAGTTTAATATATTTAAAATAGACATAGTTCTTTCCAAAGTCCATTTTTCATAAACTTTAGCTTGTGTTTTACTAATATCCCAAAAAGCACTAACTTTATGACCTTTTAATTCTTTATTCTTATCATATACAGCAATCATAACATTACTATAATCGCCATTATTACCAAATAAAACATCTTCTCTTAAAATTCTTTCCAAAGTTTCTAATTTTCTTTCTTTTCTACTTTTTTTCATAATGTTCCTCCTACATTATTTTAAATCTTCTAATTTTTCATCATAACATTTATCGCAATATTTTGAACTTTTATTAGGTTCAAATTTACTATAACACTCTCTACAAAATTTAGAATCCTTACAATCACAACAAAGTTTACTATCATTATCATCAGATTTTACATATTCTTCTCCACAATATTCGCAAGATCTAACGTCTCCACATCTTTCACAAACTTGTAAAAAACCATCATGTTTTCTCGTTAATAATACTCCACAATTAGAACATGTATCATTTTTATTATAAATTTTAGTACATCTTTCACATAATAAATTATCTTCATCTTTTTTAATAATAGTATCACATTTTCTGCAAAAATTAACATGATCATATATATCATCAGAATCATAACTACCATCTCCAATACAATTTAAACAAGCTGGCATTTCTTTAATATCTACATTTAATTCATCATAATCCAGAAGATTCATATTATTATAAAAAACCCTATCACAATATTCACATTTATATCCGATTAATTCTATTATTTCTGATTTTGTAATCGTTCCTTCTATATTCAAAATATCTTCTTCATTAAAATCAGAAAAAGAATCAACTTTAAAATTATCTGGATTAATTACTGTAATCGTAGATTCAGTAACTACTTTCATCTTATATACTTTTTTCATTTATTAAACCTCATAATCTTGATAATGTGTAATATTTTTATCTATTGAAATAACATCCTCAACAACTTCTAAATAATCTTTTAATAATTCTATAATATGAATCATTTCCAATAAACTTAAATGTGTATCAGTA
>CAYJNP010000061.1:0-4797 GCA_964371665.1 uncultured Eubacteriales bacterium
ATAAATAGCTTCTAAATAATTTTCTAGAGATTCACTTAGTTTATTTTTCAAAATACAACTTCCTTGCTTTATATTATTTATGTTTTTTTTGTGAACAGTTTAAAGAACATGTTAAACAAGAGCTTTTACATTTTTTATTATTTTTTCTTTTAAATTTTAATACCAATATAGATAATATAAACACAATTAATATAATTGCTATTAAAACGTCTACAATTTTTATATTATGATTAATAATATTTAAAGTTAAACTTCCGATTTGATAAATCATAGACGATGCCAAAAATGCTATTGCTAATTGATATAAAACAATAAAACTAGTCCATTTTATACTTTTAATTTCTTTTTTTATTGCAGAAATAGCTGCAATACATGGAGTATATAATAAAACAAAAGTCATAAATGAATATGCACTAATAGGAGAAAATGTTTTGCTTAGAGCTAATGATAAATCACTAGTACCTGTATTATATAAAACTGCCATTGTGCTAACTACTGATTCTTTTGCAACTATCCCTGTAACTAAAGATACTGAAATTCTCCAATCAGGAAATCCACTTAAAGTAAATATAGGGGATATAAAACTACCTATATTGGCAAGCATACTTTCGCTACTATTTTGAACAATTTCTAAATTAAAGTTAAATGACTGGAAGAACCATATAATCATTGTAGCTAAAATTAAAACAGTTCCTGCTTTAGAAAGAAAATCTTTTAATCTATCCCATACATGTAGCCATAAATTTCGAAAAGTAGGTAATCTGTATTCTGGTAATTCCATTACAAACGACGAACATTCACCTCTAAATAAAGTATTTTTAAATAATAAAGCTGTAAATATTGCAATTAATATTCCAAATAAATATATTGAAAATATAACTATAGGTTGATATTTAACAAAAAATAAAGGAACAAATAATGCATAAACTGGCATTTTGGCACTACATGACATGAAGGGAATTATCATAATAGCAAGTTTTCGATCTTTAGGTTTTTCTAAAATTTTAGTACCTAATATTGCAGGGACAGTACATCCAAATCCCATTATCATAGGAACAAAAGCTTTTCCGGAAAGCCCTATTTTTCTAAGCAAATGATCCATAATAAATGCAGCCCTTGCCATATATCCAGTATCTTCTAAAATAGATAATAACATAAATAAAATCATAATTTGTGGGAAAAATGCAACAACTGAGCCCACCCCATAAATAATTCCTTTAACAATTAAACTAATAATCCATTCTGATGCTTCTATATTAGTTAATAAATCAAATATAAAATTTGCAAATAAATCTTTTATTAGCCATTCCATGAAGTTTTTTAAATTATTACCTATTGGACCAAATGTTAAAAAAAACACAAAAAACATGGTATTTAAAAATAAAGGTATTGCTAAAATTTTGTTTGTAATAATTTTATCGATTTTATCTGAAATACTTGATTTTGAATATTTATTATGTTTTGTCACAACCAAAGAACAAATTTTACATATATATTTATATCTTTGATCAGCTATAATCATTTCACGATCTAAATATTTTGTAGTTGGGATTATATTTTTATATTTTTGTATTTTTCTAAGTTCATCGTCACTAAATTTAAATAAATTCATTACTAAAGAATCAGATTCGAAAATTTTAATCGAATAAAATCTTTTAAGAGAATGGAATTCAGGGCTTTTATTAATAATAATATTCTCAATATTTTCTAAAATATTATTAAGTTCATTTGAATAAATATTATTAAATTCTAATCTATTGTCAAAATTAATACAATAATTTAAAAGTGTATTAATCCCAATATCTTTTCCAGCAGATATTGGGATAACAGGAATATTCAATTTTTTAGAAAGCAAATTAAAATTTATGTAATTCCCTTGTTTTTCAACTATATCTATCATATTAAGAGCTATAACAACTGGGATATTAAGTTCGGCAATTTGTGTTGTAAGATATAAATTTCTTTCTAAATTTGTGGCATCAATTATATTTATTATTAAATCATAATTTTCTTTTAAAATACAATTTCGTGTAATTATTTCCTCACAAGAATAAGGAGATAAAGAATAAATTCCAGGCAAATCTAAAATAGCAATATCTTTATTTTTATATTTAAATTTTCCCTCTTTTTTTTCTACTGTAACTCCAGGCCAATTTCCAACATATTGTCTACTTCCGGTAAATCTGTTAAATAAAGTTGTTTTTCCACAATTTGGATTACCTATTAAGAGTATTTTTAAATGCTTAGAGGCTAATGTATTTAATTTTTGTAATATAACTGTTTTACTCATTTAACCATTCTACTTTCTAATTTTTTCTATAATTATTTTTTTAGCTTCTGATTTTCTAATGCTCAATTCATATCCTCTAACATTAATTTGAATAGGATCACCAAATGGTGCTAATTTTTTCATAGTTATTATAGCTCCAGGAGTAATCCCCATATCGATAATTCGTCTTCTTAATGCACCATATCCGCCTATTTTTAATACAACGCCTGTTTCGTTCAATTTCATCTCACCAATTGATTTCATTTGATTAATTAGACCTCCATAAATAAAACTATAAATACATTTTAATATATTTATAAAAAAATGTAAACCTAAGCTAACATTTTTCGTTTTTAAAATACCGCCTATAATTTTAATAGACGGTACTAATATTAATTTATTTACATAACTGAGCATCCAACTACTACTGCTGCAAATACTATAGAAACTATTGATAATAATTTAATTAAAATATTTATTGATGGACCACTAGTATCTTTGAAAGGATCTCCAACAGTATCTCCAACAACTGCTGCTTTATGACATTCCGAACCTTTACCGCCATTATGACCAGATTCAATATATTTTTTAGCGTTATCCCAAGCACCACCAGCATTTGCCATCATTATAGCTAAAACAAATCCAGATACAGTTGCTCCAGCAAGCATCCCAGTGACACCATTAACACCTAAAATTAAACCAACTATTATAGGAGAAACTATACCTAACACTGAAGGCAAAATCATTTCTTTTAAAGCTGATTTAGTGCATAAATCTACACAACGAGTATAATCAGGCTTTCCTTCTCCAGTTAATAGTCCTTTAATTTCTTTAAATTGACGTCTAACTTCGACAACAATACTTGTAGCAGCTCGTCCTACTGCATCCATAGTTAAGGCCGCAAAAATAAATGGTAACATGGCACCAATAAATAAACCTATTAATACAGGAGGATTTGTAACAGTCAAATCAAATTTGAAATTAGGTTTGATAAGTTTGATTTGTTCAATATACGATGCAATTAAGGCCAATGCTGTGAGAGCTGCGGAACCAATTGCAAATCCTTTACCTGTTGCAGCCGTAGTGTTTCCTAAAGAATCAAGTGCATCTGTTCTTTTTCGGACTTCTTTTCCCATTTCGGCCATTTCTGCAATTCCACCAGCATTATCTGCAACAGGACCATATGCATCAGTAGCTAGAGTAATGCCTAATGTGGAAAGCATGCCAACAGCTGCTAAGCTAATGCCATATAATCCAGAAGCAAACGATATTGATCCTCCAGATAAATAAAAACTAACAATAATTGCAACCGCAATAATTATAACAGGAATAGCTGTGGAAACCATTCCTAAAGATAATCCGCCAATAATTATTGTTGCCGGGCCAGTTTTTGCAGTATCAGATAAATTTTTAGTAGGTTTATAGCTATCGGAAGTATAATATTCTGTAAAATATCCTATAAATACACCAGATAAAAGTCCCGCAATTATTGTCCAAAAAAATCCTATTTTTTCGATTCCATAAACGAAATAAATTAAAGCAAATGAACCAATAGCAACTAAAATTCCACTAATATATGTACCCCTTCTAAGTGCTGAAAGAAGAGATTTTTGGTTGGCATTTTCTTTGGTGCTAACAAAAAATGTTCCAATTATTGATGCTATAATTCCAATTGTTGCAAGCATCATAGGAACAGCCATACCTTTTAATCCAAAACCTGCTGAAACTGCAAGTGCACATGATGATATACGCGCGCCTACATAAGATTCGTATAGATCTGCGCCCATTCCTGCAACATCCCCAACATTATCCCCAACATTATCAGCAATAACAGCTGGATTTCTTGGATCATCTTCAGGAATAGAATTTTCAACCTTTCCTACAAGATCGGCCCCAACGTCTGCAGCTTTAGTAAATATTCCTCCACCTACTCTTGCAAAAAGAGCCATTGCAGAAGCTCCCATACCAAAAGTTAACATAGCTGAAGAGATATTTTGTGCTTGTTGAATAACATTTAAATCTCTATAAAAAAATTTCAAAATATAGTACCAAATAGACATATCAAGCATACCTAATCCAACAACTGTAAATCCCATAACAGCTCCAGCAGAGAATGCAACTTTTAAACCTCTATTAAGACTATTTTGTGCTGCGGTTGCAGTTCTAGAATTTGATTGAGTAGCAATTCTCATCCCAATAAATCCAGATAGTGCTGAAAAAAATCCACCAGTAATAAAAGCTATTGGTACAAATATATTAACAAATTTAAAAAATGCTAATACAGATAAAACTATAAACATAATAGCAAAAAAAATTGCCACACCTTTATATTGGCGTTTCAAATAAGCTGAAGCTCCTGTTTTAATTGATAAAGCGATTTTTTTAACTTTATCATTACCTTCATCTTCTTTTAATACTTTCCACGCTAAGTATGCCGCAAAAAGCAAAGCTAATATTGCTCCTAGCGGAGCCCATAGCATTAAATCCATAAAAAATACACCACATTACAATATTAATCATCATATGAA
>CAYJNP010000062.1:0-4729 GCA_964371665.1 uncultured Eubacteriales bacterium
CCAATACATATCAGCAACTCTTCTAGGAGTATCTTTGAGCCCTTCTCTTTGAATATCTTCACCAATTTCTAGTAATATATTTTTTATAGCATTTTCAATTTTTTGTTTTCTAATCATTTTTAATATCCTAAATACCTAAATATATGTAATAATTAATAATTAAAAGTATTATAACATATTTAAATAAAACTTAAAAGAGTAGATTACTAAAATAAAGGTATATGATATAATAAGATATAGATTATTTTTAAAATATTATACATTTAAAAATAAATATTTTATTTAAGGAGCATTTTATTGAAAAAAATAAAAATATATACTGATGGATCTTGCAAAGGAAATCCTGGTCCTGGAGGATTTGGAGCTATTTTAAAATATAACGGTTATGAAAAGGAAATTTCTGGTGGAGAATCTAAAACTACAAATAATAGAATGGAATTATTAGCTATAATTGAATCACTAAAATTATTAAAAGAGAGTTGTGAAATATTTATTTATAGTGATTCACAATATGTTTGTAATTCTATAAATAAAGGATGGGCTGAAAAATGGAAAGCTAATAATTGGATGAGAAATAGAAAGGAAACCGCTTTGAATCAAGATTTATGGGAACAACTTTTAGATTTGTTATCTTCTCATAAAGCTAAATTTGTATGGGTTAAGGGGCATGCAGGTCATCCTGAAAATGAAAGATGTGATCGATTGGCTGTTTTAGCTGCTGAAAAATTTTGAATTATATAAATATTTTTTGATATGATGGTAAGGCTATTGTAAAGCATAACTTTTTGGTGTATATTACTTATATTAATCTCTTAAATTTTCATAAGGAGTTATTATGTCCAAAATTATTTATGTAGATAATGCTGCAACTACTAAAGTTTCTGAATCTGTAATAGAAGCTATGAAACCTTATCAGACACAAGTATATGGAAATCCATCTAGTTTATATTCTATGGGAAGAAAAGCTAAAGAAGCAATAGAATTATCAAGAGAAGAGATAGCAAAGTGTTTGAATGCTAAGCCGTCTGAGATTTTTTTCACATCAGGTGGTAGTGAATCTGACAATTGGGCTATTAAAGGTTCAGCTTATATTCAAGCGAAAAAAGGTAAAAAACATATAATTTCATCTGCATTTGAACATCATGCTGTTCTTAATACGTTAAAATCATTGGAATCTGAAGGATTTGATGTTACGTATTTGGATGTATATGAAAATGGTATTATAAAATTAGATGATCTTAAAAAATCAATAAGAAGTGATACCGCATTAGTCACTATTATGTATGCCAACAATGAAATTGGAACTATACAGCCAATAAAAGAAATTGGTTGTATTTGTAAAAGACACAAAATAATTTTTCATACAGATGCTGTTCAAGCTATTGGAAATATTGTTGTAGATATTAGAGATCAAAATATAGATCTATTATCATTATCTGGACATAAAATTCATGGGCCTAAAGGAATAGGTGCTTTATTTATAAAAAATGGAACAAAATTAAATAATTTAATACATGGAGGCGCACAAGAAAAAGGAAAGCGAGCAGGCACTGAAAATGTTGCTGGAATTGTAGGATTAAGCATAGCTGTTCAAAATGCTTGTTCTAATATTGAAAAAAAAAATATTAGACTTTCTAAATTAAGAGATAAACTAATAGATTCTGCTTTAAAAATAGAAAAATCAAGATTAAATGGAGATAGAATCAATAGATTACCTGGAAATGTTAATCTTTGTTTCGAAGGAATAGAAGGAGAATCTCTTTTGCTTATGCTCGATATGAAGGGGATATGTGCATCTTCTGGTTCTGCTTGCACATCTGGTTCTCTTGATCCTAGCCATGTTCTTTTAGGGATTGGATTATCTCATGAGATTGCACATGGCTCTTTAAGGATATCGTTAAGTAATGAAAATACTATGGAAGATATAGATTATATTTTAGATATTTTGCCTATTGTTGTATCTAGATTAAGAGAAATGTCACCTGTGTGGGAAAAAATTAATAAGTATAAGTAAAGGAGGAAAGATATTTATGGCTTATAGTGAAAAGGTTATGGAGCATTTTTCTAGCCCGAGAAATGTTGGAGAAATTAAAGATGCAGATGGAATTGGCGAGGTAGGAAACGCAAAATGTGGAGATATAATGAAGATATATATAAAGGTCGATAATAATATAATATCTGATGTTAAATTTAAGACTTTTGGATGTGGGGCTGCTATTGCTACTAGTTCTATGGCAACAGAGTTAATAAAAGGTAAATCTATTGATGAGTCGCTTAAACTTACAAATAAAATAGTTATGGATGAGCTAGGCGGATTGCCTTCTGTCAAAATTCATTGTTCGGTTTTAGCAGAACAAGCGATTAAATCTGCTATTTATGATTATTATAAAAGAAATGGGATTGATCCTGAGCCTATAATTGGTAAAATATCTAATCATTGTAATAATAGTAGTTGTGCTTGTGAATTATAATAATATTATTTTAATATAGATTTGAATATTTATATTATAAATGTAAAAAATAAACCCACATCTCTATATGAAATGGTGGGTTTTATTGTGGCAAAACGAATAGGAAAATATACATTGTTGATGGATCATAAACCAGCAATAATAAATTTTGCAGCTGTGTGTGGTAAGAAAGAATTTGAAGGTCCGCTGGGACAATCTTTTGATCGTGTTTTTCAAGATACTACTTTAGGAGAAAAAAGTTTTGAAAAAGCAGAAAGTAAACTCCAATTAGAAGCAGTTACGATTGCATTGAAAAAAGCAAATATAGACACGACTGAAATAAATTATATTTTTGCTGGTGATTTGTTGAATCAATGTATATCATCAACTTTTGGACTAATGAGTTTATCAATTCCTTTTGTTGGTCAGTATGGAGCATGTTCTACCATGGCACAGACTTTATCTATGGCATCTATAATGGTAGAAACTAAGTGTGCATCGAAATGCATCGCGGTGACTTCATCACATTTTTGCTCTGCTGAAAGACAATTTAGATTTCCGTTAGAATACGGTGGACAACGAACCCCAACAGCACAATGGACAGTTACGGGATCTGGTGCTATAATAGTTGGAGAAAATAATAATGCCCCTTTTGTTAATGCGATTACCTTAGGAAAAATAATAGATCTTGGAATAAAAGATATAAATAATATGGGGGCAGCTATGGCTCCTGCTGCTGCAAAAACAATAAAAGAGTTTTTATTAGATACAAAAACTTCTTCAAATGATTATGATTTAATTTTAACAGGTGATTTAGGAGAAATTGGATCTAAACTTCTAATAGATTTATTAAAAGAAGATAATATAGATATTAAGCAAAAACATAATGATTGTGGAATGATGATATATAACAATGAAGAACAAGATACCCATGCTGGAGGATCGGGATGTGGATGTTCTGCATCTGTTTTATGTTCTGAAGTTTTAAATAAAATAAAAAATAAACAATTAAATAATATATTGTTTATAGCTACGGGGGCGCTTATGTCTCCTACTTCTTCTCAGCAAGGAGAAAATGTTCCAGGAATTGCTCATTTGGTTAATATAAAAAGTAGTAAATAATTTAATTTATATCAAGTTATTTACAAAAGGAATGTTAATTTTGAAAAAAGCAGTTGTATTATTTGGTTCACCTAAAAAAAACGGGTATACAGCTAAATTATTGAATAATTTTTTATCTAAACTTAGTAATTACGAGGTTGTAATCATTTATTCATATGATGAAAATATTTATCCATGTGTTGATTGTGGACATTGCAAAAAAAATGAAAAATGTATATTTAATGATTTCGATAAAATTGATATGCTTTTAAATAATTCTGATTTATTAATTATTGCAACGCCTATATATAATTTATCTTTTCCTAGCCCCATGAAAGCTATTATAGATAGAACACAAATATATTATAACGCACGGTTTTATCGAAATATTGTTGTTTCAAAAAAAAAAGCTAAAAAGGCGATATTAATTACAACTTGTGGATCTGATAATAAAAGAGGGATAGACATTATTGTTAAACAATTACAGCAGACATTTACTATTATTAATGCAAGGATTGTAAAAATTATATCTCAAACAAATACAGATATATAAAATTATTATTTTTTTAAATCATAATAAGTTTTGTATATATAATACGCATGGTTTTATAATTACGAAAAATAGTTTATGATTTGAAATTATCATTGATATTTTTGATTTTAGAAAATATTTGTTGGAGGATGTATTTATGAAAGTGGCAATAATTGGATCTAGATCAATAAATATTAATATTGAAAAATACATACCCAAAAATGCGACGACTATCATCAGTGGAGGAGCTAAAGGAGTTGACCGTTTAGCAGAAACTTATGCTGATGAAAATAATATAAATAAAATAATTTTTAAACCTGAATATAGTAAATACGGAAAACAAGCACCTTTGCTTAGGAATAGACTCATAGTGCAAAATGCTGATATTATAATTGCTATTTGGGACGGAAAATCTAGTGGGACTCAATTTACGATAGAGTATGCAAAAAAAATAGGAAAAATTATTAAAGTGTTTAAAATATAAGGAGAATTTATGAAAGTATTAATTTTATCAGCTTCCATTGGTGGGGGACATATGAAAGCATCTTCTGCGATAAAAAAATATATTCTCAAAAATGAAAGTGAATCTACTATTGAAATTATAGATACATTAAAATATATTAGCCCTATACTTGATAAGACTATA
>CAYJNP010000063.1:0-4430 GCA_964371665.1 uncultured Eubacteriales bacterium
TTCTAATATATCCCATCCTTTAATAGCATCTGCTCTTTTTTTAGAAAGTATTATAGTTCCTTCTTGATCGTTAGTTTTCATAATAAGCAATTCTAACTTATCTCCTAATTTAACTAAATCATTAGGATTTGTATTTGAATCTATTGATAATTCATTAATAGGAATGATCCCAGTGTATTTTCTTTCAATATCTACTTGGACCTCATTAGCCGCTATAGAAACTACAGTTCCTGTTACTTTATTGGAAGAATCTAAAATTTTTAATGATTCTTCTAACATTTCCTCAAAATTTTCTTTTTTATCTTCATTGTTTTTAATATAATTTGACATAGTTTCCAATACCTCCTCTATAATATTTGCAGGAGTGGAAGCTCCTGCAGTAATTCCAATTTTTTTTTTGGTTTTTAAACAATTAACTGGAATTTCATTTTTAGTTTCAATAAGAAACGTATCACAATTTTGGATACAAATATTTTTAAGCTTAGCTGTATTAGAGCTATGTCTTCCGCCAATAACTATCATTAAATCTGAATTTTTGGATAACTCATAAGCTTCATTTTGTCTTTCCGAAGTTGCACTACATATTGTATCAAAAATTTTTAAATTTGTACATAGATTTTGGATAATTTTTAAGCATTTTTCCCATTCAATGATACTAAAAGTAGTTTGTGCTACTATAGTTAGACTTAAATTTTTAAAACTAGAATTTTTTTCAATTATCTCTTTAAGTTCAATAACGTCTTTAAATATATAATTTTTAGAAATACAATTTCCCTTTATTCCTTCTACTTCAGGATGTAAAGGATCTCCAGCAATTAAAATAATTTTTCCTTCTTCAGATGAATTTTTAACAATTTTATGTATCTTAGAGACAAACGGACAAGTTGCATCAATATAACTTATATTGATTTTTTTTATCTTTTTCATTAAATATAAAGGAATCCCATGTGAACGAATAACTAAAGTTTCATCTTTTTTTACTTGTTCTGGAATATTAACTATTCTAACACCCTTTTTATTTAATTCATTGACCATTTGTTGATTATGAATTATAGGTCCTAAAGTACAAACCTTTATATTATTATATAAAAGCTCATTTATAATATTTATGGCTCTATTTACACCAAAACAAAATCCAGCTGTTTTTGCAATTGTGACTGTCAAAATATTTTTTCTCTTTTCTAATAAAATTAACCTATTTTTTCTCAAACATGGGTCATATTTCTCGAAGTTTTGATATTTTTTCCATTATAAACCTGCTTGCAGTTCTAAATTCAAGCCCAGAAGCTTCTTTAATTTTTAAGTGTTTTTTTTTAATAATTTCTCCATATGAAATAATAGTTTTTTTAAAAGGTTTTATTTTTTTACCTTTTTTGGGAGTAATACATACAGGAAGAATATCTGAGTTAGTTTTATAAGATATCATCGCTACACCAGATTTAGGTTTTAAAAATTCTCCGTCTTTAGATCTGGTCCCTTCTAAGAAAATTCCTAAAATATTTTCATTTTTTAAAATTTCAAAAGTTTTATTAATGGATTTAGAACCTGAATTTTTTCTATCAATTGGAAATGCACCTAAAGCATTTAGGATTATAGCTACCAATTTGTTTTTAAAAATTTCTTTTTTAGCCATAAAATTTATTTGACGTTTCTGTGAAATTATTAAAAAAATAGGGTCCATATTAGAAATATGATTTGAACAAATTATCATTTTGCCTGTATTAGGAAGATTATATTTACAATTAACTTTAATAGGATAAATAAATTTAAACAAACAAAATAATAATATTCTAATAATTTTATAGAAAAAACTCATAAACAAATTTTCTCCTTTATTATAATTAAAATTTTGTTAACTGATTGTTCTATAGATTCTCCAGTGGTATTAATTATAATAGAATCCTTTGAAGGTTTTAATGGTGCTATATCACGATTAGAATCGTTAAAATCTCTTTTTTTTATGTCTTTTATAACAGATTCCAAAGTGAAACTACTATTACATTTAATTAAATCGTAATATCGCCTTTTAGATCTTTCTTCTAGAGATGCAGTTAAAAATATTTTTAAATTTGCATTTGGAAGAACAACAGTTCCTATATCTCGTCCATCCATAATAACGTTATTTTTTTTTGCAATGTTTTTTTGCAAGCTCAATAAAAAATCTCGAATTTCAGCAATTGCTGATATATTAGATGCTAACATAGAAATTTCAGGGGTTCTAATTTTGTCTGATATATTATTTCCATTTAATAAAAGTATCTGATCATTGTTATTAAATTCTAAATTAATTTTTAAATTTTTAATAGATTTTATAATTTCATATGTATTATTTATATTAATATTATTAGATATGCAATAATAGGCAATAACCCTATACATTGCTCCTGTATCCACATATATAAAACCAATATTTTTTGCTATCATCTTAGCAATTGTACTTTTACCTGCTCCTGCTGGACCATCTATTGCAATTGAGATCATATTTATTACTCCTTATAAACGATTAATGACTTTTGTCCCTGCTAAATATCCCGTTGAAAATGCTATTTGCAAATTAAATCCTCCAGTATAAGCATCAACATCAATTATTTCTCCTGCAAAATATAATCCATTTAAAATTTTAGATTCCATTGTTTTAGGATTAATTTCATTAGTATTAATTCCACCAGAAGTTATAATAGCTTCCTGAATTGGTCTAAATTTTTTTATATTAATTTTTAAATTTTTTAGTTTATATACCAATTTATATCTCATTTTTTTTTTAATAGAATTACACTTTATATGAGGATCTAAATCAATAAGTTTTATTATAACAGGTATTAATTTTTTAGGTAAAAGATCTCCTAATGAATTTAAAATATCTTTATTTTTAAATTTAAGAAAATCTTTTCTAATTCTTAAATCTAATTTTTCGAATGATAATCCTGGTTTAAGATCAATAATAACACTATATTTGTTTTCATTAATTTCTTTCATATTAGAGCTTAAACTAAGAACAATGGGTCCTGAAATTCCAAAATGAGTAAATAACATTTCACCAAATTCTTCATATATTTCCTTTTGTATTTTATTATCAATAAGTTTAATTTTCACGTTTTTTAAGGACAACCCTTGTAATTCTTGACACCAAAATTCTTTTGCAACTAAAGGAACAAGAGATGCTTTTAAAGGAACTATGCTATGACCACTTTGAATAGCTAATGTATAGCCATCACCAGTAGAACCTGTTATAGGGTAAGATTTTCCTCCTGTAGCTATTATAATAGAATTAGAATAAATTATTTTTTCACTTTTACATATAATTCCTTTTAATTCACCTTGTTTTATAATTAAACTTTTTACGGAGTCTTTAATAATTTCACAATTTGTATCTTTTACAAATTTATATAAAACATCTACAATATCTACTGATTTATCTGATTTTGGAAAAACTCTATTTCCTCTTTCTACCTTTGTTAAAACTCCATTATTGTTAAAAAAATTTATAGTATCTTGGGGTGAAAAAGCATTAATTGCACTATAAAGAAATTGGCTATTAACTGGCACTGATTTTATGAAAGTATCAATATCACAATCATTAGTAATATTACATCTACCTTTGCCTGTAATTAATAATTTTCTTCCAATTTTTTCGTTTTTTTCTATTATTAATACTTTTAATCCTCGTTTTGCAGCTGTTCCTGCTGCCATTAATCCAGCAGGTCCTGCACCTATAACTATTAAATCTGTTTTTTTCATTAAAACTTATCCTTTTAAAATTTTAAGTAGATATGTAAGTTTTTATTGTCATTTTAGACATTTATAAAATGACAATAAATTCAATAATTGAAATTAATCTATAATTTTTAAATTTATTTCGGTTAATATTTTTTTTGAAAAATTCTCTATAGTAGTAGAGCCTAAATCTCCATTTTTTCTATTTCTAACAGAAATTGTATTAGCTTCTATTTCTTTTTCACCTATTATTATCATATAAGGAATTTTTTCCAACCTAGTTTCACGAATTTTATATCCTATTTTTTCATTTTTAAAATCAGTGGTTACCCTTATTCCTAAGTTTTTTAATTTATTTTCGATATTAGTGCAAGTATTTTTAAATTTATCACTTATAGGTAAAATTCTAACTTGCTCAGGCATTAACCAAATAGGAAGGGCACCAGCATATTTTTCTAATAATAATGCTAAGGTTCTTTCGTAACATCCTATAGAAGTTCTATGTATAACATAAGGATATTTTTTTTGACTATCTACATCCGTATAAGTCATTTTGAAACGTTCTGCTAGTTGAAAATCTATTTGTATTGTTATTAAAGTATCTTCCTTACCATGTACATTTTTGATCTGAATATCTAATTTAGGCCCATAAAAAGCAGCTTCACCATCTACTTCTACAAATTTTATATTAAGATCATTTAATATATTGCGCATTA
>CAYJNP010000063.1:4440-4719 GCA_964371665.1 uncultured Eubacteriales bacterium
CTATTTTGAACATTTTCCCAATCTTGATGATTACCCATATATTTTTCTTTATTATTTTCATCCCATTTAGAAAATCTATAGTATACATCATTATTTAATCCTAAAGTTTTAAGCATAAAATTAGCAAGATCAATACAATTAGAAAATTCTTTTTCTAATTGATCAGGGGTACAAGCTATATGCCCTTCAGATATAGTAAATTGTCTAACTCTAATAAGACCATGCATTTCACCACTTGATTCGTTTCTAAATAAAGTAGAAGTTTCGTTTAATCTCATT
>CAYJNP010000064.1:0-2150 GCA_964371665.1 uncultured Eubacteriales bacterium
TAGAATTATTTAGAGAAACTTTAAAAGGGGTAGGAACAGTTGTTTGGAACGGTCCTATGGGAGTATCTGAATGGGAAAATTTTTCATTTGGAACTTTAGAGGTTGCAAAAGCTATTGCAGATAGCAAATCTATTTCAATTATTGGAGGAGGAGATTCAGCAGCTGCAATTGAAAAGCTTGGATTTACTAAAAAAATGACTCATATATCAACAGGAGGGGGAGCGTCTTTGATGTTTTTAGAAGGAAAAGAACTTCCTGGAATTGTTGTTCTTGATAATAAATAAATATAATTCTTAACAAGCAGAAATCTATTGATTTTTGCTTGTTTCTTATAGATATAATAAAGTTAATAATTAAATATTAAGGTGAGGAAATTTATGAATAAAAATAATAGAAGATTAGTTATTGCTGGAAATTGGAAAATGAATAAAAATCCTAAAAATACAAAAGATCTTATTGATGAAATTATTCCTAAAGTTAAAGATGCCAAATGTTTAGTTGTTATTTGTGTACCTTTTGTGGATTTAGAAATTGCTATTGATTGTGCAAGAAATTCAAATATTAAAATAGGCGCTCAAAATTGTCATTGGGAAAAAAGTGGAGCTTTTACAGGAGAAATTTCTGCTGATATGTTATCATCAATGGGGGTTAATTATGTTATTATTGGGCATAGTGAGAGAAGAATATATTTTGGTGAAACAGATGATACTGTAAATAAAAGAATAAAAGCTGCAATAAATTCTGGATTAAATGCAATTGTTTGTGTTGGAGAATCATTAAAAGATAGAAAAAATGGAATTACGAATGAAGTTATTTCCATTCAAATTAAAAATGCATTAAATTCTATTTTAAAAGAAGATATTTCGAAAATTATAATAGCTTATGAGCCAATATGGGCTATAGGTACTGGCAAAGTTGCTACAGCTTCAGAAGCAAATGAAGTTTGTAAATTTATTAGAAGTGTTATTTCTAATTTATATGATGATGAAATTTCAAATTCAGTTATAATCCAATATGGAGGATCTATGAATGCAAAAAATTGTTATGAAATTTTAAAAGAGTTAGATATAGATGGGGGACTTATAGGAGGAGCTTCTCTTAAATCAACAGATTTTTGTGAAATTGTAAATTTCTCAAGTAAATAAATTTATATATATTAAGGGGAAAATGTATATATGAAAAAACCTTTACTTTTAATGATATTAGATGGATTTGGAATTGCCTCTAAAGAAGCAAATGCAATTTATGCGGCCAATACTCCTAATTTAGATAAGTTTTTTTCAGAAAATCCAATAACCAAATTATCAGCATCGGGGATAGATGTAGGTTTACCCAATGGACAAATGGGAAATTCAGAAGTTGGGCATACAAATATTGGAGCAGGAAGAATAGTTTATCAAGAACTTACGAGAATAAATAAATCTATAATAGATGGTGATTTTTATAAAAATAAAGAATTTTTAAATGCTATCGACAATGCTATTAAAAATAATAAATCACTTCATTTGATGGGACTATTATCAGATGGTGGAGTGCATAGTCATAGTAGTCATTTATATGAATTATTAAAGCTTGCAAAAGATAAAAATATTAAAAATGTTTATATTCATGCAATTTTGGATGGCAGAGATGTTTCACCTAATTCTGGAAAAAGCTTTATTATTGAATGTGAAAATAAAATAAAAGAGATTGGAATAGGAAAAATAGCAACGGTTATGGGTAGGTATTATGCTATGGATAGAGATAATCGTTTTGATAGAGTTAAGAAAGCTTATGATGCTATGGTATTAGGCGAAGGAGAAAGTTTTTTATCAGCTAAGTCTATTGTGGAATACTCTTATAAAAATAATATTACTGATGAATTTATTATTCCGGCAATTTGTGAAAAGAGAGGAAAAATATTAGAGGGAGATTCTATAATATTTTTTAATTTTCGTCCAGATAGAGCTAGAGAGATAACCAGAGCTTTTGTTGATTCTGAATTTATGGGTTTTAAAATTGAAAATAAACTTTCAAATCTTTTTTTTGTATGTATGACTCAGTATGATAAAAATATTTCAAATGTTCATGTGTCATTTAAGCCACAGAAATTAAAAAATACTTTTGGAGAATATATTTCTAGTAAAGGGTTAAGTCAACTTAGAATCGCA
>CAYJNP010000064.1:2160-4703 GCA_964371665.1 uncultured Eubacteriales bacterium
TTTCTTTAATGGTGGATTTGAAAAGCCTTATAAAAATGAAGATAGAATTTTAATTTCATCTCCTAAAGTTGCAACTTATGATTTGAAACCTGAAATGAGTGCATATGAGATTACAGATAAAGTAGTATCTACAATAAAATCTAATAAATATGATGTAATAATTTTAAATTTTGCAAATTGTGATATGGTTGGGCATACAGGAATTTTCGATGCTACTATAAAAGCAGTTGAAGTTGTTGATTTTTGTGCAGCAAAAGTTGTTGATGCTGTTTACAAAAATAATGGTATTACTATTATAACTGCTGATCATGGAAATGCTGACAAAATGTACGATAAAGATCATAAACCATTTACAGCACATACAACTAATCCGGTACCGTTTTGTATTATTGGTGGAGAATATAAATTAAAGTCTAGTGGAAAATTATCAGATATATCGCCTACTATGATTGAAATTTTAAATTTACCAAAACCTTTAGATATGGATGGTTGTTCTTTGATTGTTTAAATTAATTATGAACTAAATTTATTATATAATTATAGAGTGGTTTACTTAACATAAATTAATTTAATTTTAAAAATAGGAGAAAAATGATTAATCTTTAAAGATTAGTCATGTTTTAAATTATGTATAAAAATTGGGAAGAATTAAAACAAAATTGTATTCAATGTAGAAAATGCAAACTATGTAAAACTAGAAAGAATGTAGTATTTGGAATTGGAAATCATAATGCTGATATTTTATTTGTAGGAGAAGGACCTGGAGAAAATGAGGATATTCAAGGAGAGCCATTTGTTGGACGAGCTGGAAAATTATTAGATAAAATGCTTAATGCTGTTGATTTAGATAGAAATAAAAATATATACATAACTAATATTGTAAAATGTAGGCCACCTAAAAATAGAGATCCTGAATTAGACGAACAAGAATTTTGCATTGATTGGCTTAGAAACCAAGTGTTTTTAATTAAACCTAAAATAATTGTATGTGTTGGGCGTATTGCAGCCATGAAATTAATAAAACCTGATTTTAAAATAATGAAAGAGCATGGAGTATTTTTTGAAAAAAAATCTGTTATTATGATGGCAACTCTTCATCCTGCGGCTTTGCTTAGAAATCCTAATAATAAACCTGCAGCTTTTGAAGATTACTTGAAATTAAGAGATACACTAAAATTTTGATAGATTTTTATAATTTTAAAAATATTTATTAATAAAGGAGGATACATATTTAATATGTTTTCAAAACCTTTAGCTGATCGTATACGTCCTAAAAATCTTAATGATATAGTTGGTCAAAAACATTTGATTGGAAAAAATAAAGCACTTAGAAATATAATAGAATCTAAAAATATTTTTAATATGATATTTTATGGTCCTTCTGGAGTAGGTAAGACTACTATTGCGTGCATTATTGCTCAAATGGCAAACAAAACTATTTATAAACTTAATGGAACTACAGCGTCAATTTCAGATATAAAAGATATTATTAATGATATTGATACGCTTAATACTCGCAATGGAATTTTATTATATTTAGATGAAATTCAATATTTTAATAAGAAACAGCAACAGATATTGTTAGAATTTATTGAAACAGGCAAAATTACTTTAATAGCATCAACCACTGAAAATCCATATTTTTATATTTACAGTGCAATATTAAGTAGGTGTACTGTTTTCGAATTTAAATGTGTAGATAAAATAGAAATTGTTAAAGCTATAAAAAGAAGTTATAAAATTTTATCTGAATTACTAGATAAAAAAATAATTATAGAAGAAAAAACGATAGAATATATTGCGTTAATGTCTTCGGGAGATGTTAGAAAAGCAATTAATATTTTAGAACTTTCAGTTACATCTTCAAATTCAAATTATCCTGATATTAAAATAAAAATTGATTTAGTAAAGCAATTATCAAATAAAAATAATATGCGTTACGATAAAATTGGTGATGAGCGGTATGATATACTTTCTGCATTTCAAAAATCAATGAGAGGATCTGATCCAGATGCTTCTATACATTATTTAGCACGACTTTTAGAAGCAGGGGATTTAGTTTCTGCTTGTAGGAGACTAATGATATGTGTATGTGAAGATGTTGGGTTAGCATTTCCTAATTCTATTAATATTGTAAAATCTTGTGTTGATATAGCATTGCAAGTTGGATTGCCAGAAGCAAGAATTCCTCTTGCAAATGCGGTAATATTGGTGTGCAATTCGCCGAAATCAAATTCTGCTTATGTTGCTATAAATAATGCAGTGAAAGATATCAAATGTGGCAAGTCTTTTGAGATTCCACGCCACTTACAAAACAATCATTTTGATGGAGATGAAGTTGAAATCAAAGGACAATTTTATAAATATCCACATAATTTTAAGAATGGATGGATAGACCAAAAATATATTCCAGATAATTTATCAAATACTAAATATTATGAATTTGGAATAAATAAGAATGAGCAATCATTTAAAAAGTATTGGGATGTAATAAAAAATAAAAAGGAGAATAAATAATAATGAGAAAAACTAAAATTGTTTGT
>CAYJNP010000065.1:0-3532 GCA_964371665.1 uncultured Eubacteriales bacterium
TATACC
This sequence comes from uncultured Eubacteriales bacterium, assembly GCA_964371665.1. GTDB lineage: Bacteria > Bacillota > Clostridia > Oscillospirales > Acutalibacteraceae > CAYJNP01. The sequence continues at coordinate 7 of CAYJNP010000065.1, forward strand.
TATTTATGGGATGGTTAAAGATAATAAACATAAAACCAGAGCAATAACAAAAAATGATTGTGAAGTAGAAATTAATTCGATTAGATCAGTATTTACTTTAATTTCAACTATACAAGAAGAAGTTCATAGATTTGCTTTAGGATATCATAGGAATCTTAGAAAAAGTAAAGCTATATCTTCAACCTTACAATCTATAAAAGGTATTGGAGAAAATAGATCTAATATTCTTTTGAAATATTTTAGAACTATTGATAATATAAAAAAATCTTCGTTGGAAGAACTTTTGCATGTTCCGGGTTTAACTAAAGATTCAGCAATTTCAGTTTATAATTTTTTTAATGATGAAGATCATGGTTGACACTCTTAGTTTAACGTGAGATACTTATTTTGGTATTTTCAAGAAAACGATTTTTTATTTAAAAATATTATAAATTAATTAAATTTTTTGAGATATAACTTACATTATTTGTTTATGGAGGAATTTTGAATGCGTGTTATCGCAGGAATTGCAAAAGGTAAAAAATTAAAAACATTTAATGGAAAACAAATAAGACCAACGACAGATAGAATAAAGGAAGCTATTTTTAGTATAATTCAATTTGATATAACTCAGAAAAAGTTTTTAGATCTATTTAGTGGTTCTGGACAAATAGGAATTGAGGCAATTAGTAGAGGTGCTTTACAGTCTGTTTTTGTTGATTGTCATAAAGATGCAATTGATATTATAAGAGATAATATTAAAAATTTAGATTTTGAAGATAGATCTAAAGTTATAAATATGGATGCATATTCTTTTTTAAATAAAACTCAGGAAATTTTTGATATAGCTTTTTTAGATCCTCCGTATAATAAAGATGATTTAAAAAAGATTTTGCCTGAACTCGCTAAAGTTATGTCTTTTACAGGAATAATTATTTGTGAAACTACAAAAGGTGTAAATTTGCCGGAATATATTATGAATTTTAAAATTTATAAAATTTATCAATATGGTAAAATAAGTATTAATGTTTATCGTGTTTTGGATGTGTTATAATGAAGGTGGCTATTTGTCCTGGTAGTTTTGATCCTGTTACAATAGGTCATGTTGATATTATAAAAAGGGCTTGTTATATTTTTGATAAAGTAATAGTAGCTGTAATGATTAATCCAAATAAAGATACAAGTTTTAGTGTTGAAGAAAGAATTAGTTTTTTAAAAGAGGCAATATTAGACATTGACAATATAGAGGTATCATCATTTAATGGTCTTTTAGCAAATTATGCAAAAGAAAGAGGAGCTACAGTTATAGTTAAAGGTCTTAGAGCTATTTCAGATTTTGAATATGAGTTTCAAATGTCACTTGCCAATAAGAAATTAAATGGAAATTTAGAAACAATATTTTTTTCGACAAATGCTCAAAATATGTATTTAAGTTCTAGTATGGTTAAACAAATTGCAAGATTTGGTGGTAAAATAAAAGATTTTGTTCCTGAATCTATACATGAAAAGATTATACAAAGATTACGAAAAGGAGAAGATATTAAATGAGTATAGAAAATTTAATTGATGAGCTTGATGATATAATAGAAAATGCTTGGACGTTACCACTTAGTGGAGGTAAAAATGTTGTAGATACAGATAAAATACGTAGATTGTTAGAAGATATTCGTCTTAGATTTCCAAAAGAGATAGTACAAGCGAAGGCTATTGTTGCTGATAGAACAAAAATTATTGAAGATGCTAAACATGAATCTGAAAATATATTAAAAAATTCAGAGGAAAGAGCTAAAAAATTACTAGATAAAAATGAAGTAATTAAAGAAGCCAAAGATAAAGCTAATCAGATAATTAGTGAATCTCAAAGAAAATCAAAGGAAATTATTAAAGCTGCTAATAGTTATGCAGATGATACTATGGCTAAGGTGGAAAAAAAATTATCTGAAAATCTTTGTGAGATTAAATCTGTCAGAAAAAGCCTAAAATCTACAAGTAAATAATAAAAAATTCTAATAACACAAAGTAGAAAGTTTTACTTTGTGTTTTTTATGATTATATTAAAATTTAAATAATATAATTTATATTAAAAGGAAAAGAGGTATTATATGTTTAAAATAATAAAAAAAGAAAATTTAAATCCATTTGTTACAAAGATGGTTATAGATGCACCGTATATTGCAAAAAAAGCTTTAGCTGGGCAATTTATAATTTTAAGAACACATGATTATGGAGAGAGAATTCCTCTTACTATAGCTGATTATGATAGGGAAAAAGGATATGTAACTATTATATATCAAAAAGTAGGTAAAACAACAAAATTTTTAGATACATTAAATGAGAATGATTTTATTTTAGATTTTGCAGGTCCATTAGGAAAGCCCTCTAAGCTTGAAGGGCATAAGAAAGTAGCAGTGGTTGCTGGTGGAACTGGATGTGCTATTGCCTATCCTCAAGCAAAAGCTTTGTACAGATTTGGTTCTAATGTTGATATTTTATGTGGATTTAGAAGTGAAAATTTAATTATTCTAGAAAAAGATATGAAAAACATATCAAATCATTTAATGATAATGACAGATGATGGATCTAATGGAAATAAGGGAATTGTAACTCAAAGTTTATTAACTAAAATTGAAAATAAAGCGAATTATGATTTAATTATATCAATAGGTCCGCTACAAATGATGAAAGCCGTTTGTGATATTACAAAAAAATATAAAATTAAGACAATTGTGAGCATGAATTCAATTATGATTGATGGAACAGGAATGTGTGGGGGATGTCGATTAACAGTTGATGGAAAAATTAAATTTGCTTGTGTTGATGGTCCTGATTTTGATGGTCATAAAGTAGATTTTAATGAAGCAATAATGAGATCAAATATATATAAAAAACAAGAGTTAGAATCTTTAAATAATTATGAAAATTGTAAATTTATGAAAGGTGAGTAGAATGGCTGACATAAAATATAAAAAAACACCTATGCCACAACAAGATCATAATATACGTAATACAAATTTTGATGAAGTAGAGTTGGGATATACAGAAAAGATGGCTATTGAAGAAGCAAAAAGATGCTTTAATTGTAAAAATAAACCTTGTGTAAATGGTTGTCCTGTGAATGTTCCTATTCCAGAATTTATTAAAGAAGTTGTATTAGGTAATTTTAAAGAAGCATATAATATTATTAAAAAAGCAAATATTCTTCCTGCTATTTGTGGGCGAGTATGCCCTCAAGAATCTCAATGCGAGGCTTGTTGTATTCGAAAAGCCAAAGGTGAATCAGTTGCTATTGGTAAACTTGAAAAATTTGTGGCAGATTGGTATATTAAATATTTTAAAGATGATACTATAGAAAATATTTCTAAAAATAATTTTAGTGTTGCAATTGTAGGGTCTGGTCCGTCTGGACTTTCTTGTGCTGGAGATCTAGCAAAATTAGGTTATGATGTAACTATATTTGAAGCACTTCATATTCCTGGGGGTGTGCTTTTATATGGAATACCTGAATTTAGACTTCCAAATAATATTGTTGAGGAAGAAATTAAAAATC
>CAYJNP010000065.1:3542-4585 GCA_964371665.1 uncultured Eubacteriales bacterium
GGGTTAAAATAAAAACTAATATAATTATTGGGAAAACATTATCTATTGATGAATTGTTTGAAATAGGGTATAACGCTGTATATATTGGTAGTGGAGCAGGGTTGCCAAATTTCATGGGGATAGAAGGAGAAAAATTTGTAGGAGTATATTCAGCAAATGAATTTTTAACAAGAATTAATTTGATGAATGCACATAAAAAAAATTATGATACGCCCATATTAAAAATGAATAATGTTGCTGTTGTTGGTGGTGGCAATGTTGCTATGGATGCAGCTAGATGTGCTAAACGTATAGGAGCTGAAAATGTATATGTAATTTATCGACGCTCTCAAAATGAAATGCCGGCTCGTAGGGAAGAGATCGAACATGCAAAGGAGGAAGGGATAAAATTTAATTTATTATCAAATCCAATTCGTATTTTAGGAGATGAATATGGCAGAGTTAATAAAATTGAATGTGTAAAAATGGAGCTTATTAGTTCTAAAACATATTCAAGAAAAAGACCTATTGAAATAGCAAATTCTAATTTTAAAATTGAAGTTAATAGCGTAATTATTTCAATAGGAAATTCTCCAAATCCACTTATAGGTTCAACAACTAAAGGGTTAAAAATTAATGATAAAGGTTGCATATTAATCAATGAAAGTACTTTAGAGACAAGCCGAAAAGGGGTTTTTGCAGGAGGAGATATTGTTACAGGCGCTGCTACAGTAATATTAGCAATGGAATCTGGCAGAATTGCTGCAAAACATATAGATGATTATATAAATAAAGAGTTTTCATAATTATTTTATGAATAAATGAAAGATACGTTAAATTTAATTGTTAACGTATCTATTTATTAATTATTAATTATTTTATACATATTAGTAGCGTTATCTTTTTTAGCATATTCATTAATAGATAAAATTTCTATTTTTAAAATTTTATTTCCAAGTTTTATTTCTAAAATATCTCCTATTTTAACTTCATAAGAAGCTTTGGATATTTTTTCATTAACTAAAATTTTTCCAGAGTCACAAGCAGAGTTTGCAATGGTTCTT
>CAYJNP010000066.1:0-4541 GCA_964371665.1 uncultured Eubacteriales bacterium
GTGATGATAACGGGTTATTTCTTCCGCCAGCTATCGCACCAATACAAGTTGTTATTATACCTATTTCTATGTATAGAGAAGGGGTAATTGAAAACGCTAAGGATATTGAATTTAAGATAAAAAATATATGTAGAGTTAAGTTAGATGTTTCAGATCAAAGCCCTGGATGGAAATTTTCTCAGTATGAAATGAAAGGTGTGCCTCTTCGATTAGAAATAGGGCCTAAAGATATAGAAAAAAATCAGTGTGTTTTAGTTAGAAGAGATAATCGTGAAAAAATATTTGTTTGTTTGGATGAGTTAGAAATAGAAATCCCAAAAGCTTTAGAATTAGTTAGAAACGGCATGTACGATAAAGCCTTAAAAAGAAGAAAAAACATGACTTACAGTGCTTGTGATTTTAATGAATTGAAAGAAATTTCAGAACATAAACCTGGATTTATTAAAGCGATGTGGTGTGGGGATATTCTTTGTGAACAAAAACTAAAAAATGAAGCAGGAGTTTCTTCTAGATGTATTCCATTTGAGCAGGAAAAAATTTCAGATGTATGTGTATGTTGTGGAAAAAAAGCGGATAAGATGTTGTATTTAGGAAAATCATACTAAAACTATAATTGAACAAAAAATAAAAAAGGAATGCTTTGAAGAAAGTCATTCCTTTTTTAAAATATTTATTTAGAAAAGGTTATATAAGTTTTACATACTGTGAAGCAACATAACCTTCGATACCATTATAATTAGTTAAGTACCAATTATCTAGTTGACTTAATATTTTAATTGATGCTCCTTTTGGAATTTGTGATATTATATTTGAATTAGTAGTTGGTCTTTCTCGTATATTCAATGGAGTAGATTCTGTATCTACAATTCCGTATTTAATAGATTGTGGTTCAGCAAATGGGATTCCAAAATATTCAGTTAAAGATATTACCATATTTTTTGCAATTTGATTAGTATTATTTCTTATCCACATTGCATCTTCAGGATTATCGTGATAAGCAACTTCTACTAAAATTGCCGGAGCTTTTGTTTTGGATACTTCTCCCAAAGATGTTGTAGGAACTGCTTTAACTTTTGAAGGGTTTGGATAAATATCTTTGAGATTATCAACAAATATGTCTGCTGCTCTTTTTCCATTGTTTGAATCTGGAAAATAGTAAACATCTGAACCTTGTATTTTGCCCGATAAACTAGGAGGAGCTGCATTGGAGTGTAATGACAAGTGAAAATCATAATTTGCAGAGTTTGATTCGGAAATAGCTTGAGCTGCATTTTTATTAGGATCGTTTCTTACATATTTTATTCCATTTGCATTAAGATATGGTATCATTTCATCAGCAACTATATTCATATAATATTCCTCGTTACCACCATCAACATATGGATTAAATTCTTGGGTTGATGGACTAAGATATATTGTTGGCATAAAAAAACTCCTTATTTATTTAAAATTTTTTCAAAGAAATCTTCACTAGTGATATCTGGTGGCCTTAAAAATCTGTTAAGAGAAAATAAACAATCAGGATTTTTGGTTATTATATTAGATTTAGCTTCACATCCCAAAGTAGCTTTAAATCCAAGATTTTTTAATATATCATTGCTACAATCGCATAAAGCTCCAAATGGATATACAAAAGTTGTAGGATTACTTCCAATATTATCTGCTATATATTTTTGCATTTTAATAATATCATCAGACAAACGTTTTTCATATGTTTCTTTATTTTCACCCTTTTTTATTTTTGCACCTATAAATGAACTAGTATTTTTATGCAAATCATATGAATGATTTTGGATTTCTACTAATCCAGATGATGACATTTCTTTAAGATGTGTCCAACTACAGTGAGAATAATAAGGGTTAGTATCATTAATTTGTGTATATTTATCAGAATATTTACCGATAGGGGATATTATTATTTTACAATTGTATTTTTTAATTATATCAAATGCATATAAATAATTATTATAATAGCCATCATCAAATGTTAAAAGTATAGGCTTTTCTGGTAATTTAATATCTGAAAAAACATAATCTATTAGATCTTGCATGAAAATAGTAGTATATCCTTTTGATGTTAAATATTTTAAATCATTTTCAAATGTTGCTGGCGATATTACAAATTTACCTTGATACTTTTTGTCTTTTAAAATTCCGTGATACATAATTATAGGAATTTTTATATCTTCTTCATTAATTTTTTTGTTTTCTCCAAATGATTTCAGTGAAAATGCGGTTATTATAATTATGGATAAAATAGTTACTATAAGAACTTTAGGTTTTATTTTAAAACTTATATACATAATATCAACTTTCTTTAAACACTATTTACCATTTTTGATATAGTCCATATGAATTAGTAATAGGATCTTTAAATAAATCTATATGCAAAGGATTAACCGAAAATGTAAGATACATAGTTATTAATAAAACTAGTAAGAAAGCTGAAGGTGTAAATAAATTTTCAAATGATTTTTTAAATATGATTATTTTATAAGAAATTACATGAGCTAAAATTATCCATAAAAATACACTTATTATATCTACTAATAATATAGAACCTTTCGCTATATTAGAATATGAATAAAAAAACAAAATTGTTATTATAGAAAATATGTAAATACCAATAGTTTTTGCAATGATAGTTTTTTTCATAGGAATTTTAAGGTAACAAATTTCTATAGCACCCCAAAATAAATATGGCAATATAAAAATTTTAACGTGTTCCCAAACACTTTCGTTTATAGCTCCTATTAAAATAGACCAAACTGAATGGTTAGAAATATCATAAACAAAATGTAAAATAGTACCAATTAAAAAAGTAAATATAGTGCCTATTAGTTCCATTTTAAAGAAACTAATTTTTTTCATAATTATCCCCCAAACATAATAAGATATAACATATCTATGTCAGGAGGATAATTAAAATTCTAAATTTTTTTATAAATTAATTATTATAGCTGTTATAACTGAACCTATTAATGCAGAAGTTCCTAGCCTGATTGCCCAATAAAACAAGCAAGAACTTTTTTTAATTGATGAAGGTTTATCTAAAGCGTTTAAAAAAGAGTTTGCTTCATTTTTAAGAATATTTTTTTCGATTTTTTCATATTCAGGACTTACAATTAGAAAGGCTCGTTCGTAATAAGGATTATCAATGTTGTTTATTTCTATAATTTGTTTATCTATACCTTTTATCAAAACTAACACACTCCTAAAACTAATGTATTAGTTATGATTGGCAATTTTTTATTGAAATATTCCAAGCTATAATCCAACTTTTTATGACAAATTTTCACGTTTTATACAATTTGTAATGTTATTTTAAAATTGTAATAACAATTAAATTCAAACAAATATGTTGAAAATCATGTTGAAAAAGTTGAAAACTTAAGATTTTATTTATATAACACTAATGGATAATTTCAACATTTTTTAAAATATTAATATTTTTTAAAAAAAAGATAACGAAATGTATAAATTGAAATGTAGATTTAATAGAAAAATAAAAATATTAATATATTATAAATGTTTGTATTTAACAAAATAGTTTAAATGATGCAAATATAAAACAATTATGGATAAGAAAGATATTATAAAATATTAGATATGAAAATAATTTTTTTAATAAATTTAAATAAAAAATTATCATATTATATAGAGTTGATGCAATATCTTATTTTTATTAAAAGATTTAATAATTATTAATTTAAAAAAATTATTAGGCAAAAATGAATAGAATTATTAGTTATATTATTTTTTATTATATAATAGAAGAATTTATTTCTACCATTTCACTTGCAAAATCAGTCGAATTATTCCCATTAAGTGTTTCAGTAAACATTACTAATTTGTGTTTTGAACTATCAAAATTATCTGGAAGTTTAAGATTAACGGTACCGTTTTCGCTTAATAAATTTTTTCCTAAATTTCCATAGTAAAAAATTTCATTTGTTGGTTTATCGATTATCATAGCAGAGAGATCATGGTTTAAACTTGCACCCATATAGTTTATATTTATAGTTGTATTTGCTGTTAATATATTTGAAGATGTGACTGAATTTAAACGATGTTCTTTGTTTTTTAACTGTCATTTTCCAATTTGTTGGAACAGTTATTTCTGAAATTTCTTTTAGTGAGGAAGATGTTGTTTCAATTTTTCCACCTGTTGCAGCAGATACAAATAATACATTTTCATGATTTATATTACAAGCAGGACGTAACCAACCGTCGGTGCGATTACTTAAACTGCCATATAAATGCCCACCACCACGCCAAACTGAAAAAGCAGCATAATCTGAATTTGAGCGTAGCCACCAAAAGTTAACTGGAAATTTAATATCTATACTCTTTATTTTTCTACGCAATGAAGTAAGAGGTTTAATATACATTTTTATTTCATTTATTGATAATGGAAAAAATTTTTGGTTTATTAATGGTTTTTCTCCTAAAAAATTATAATCATCAATAGTCGTATTCTTTATAATAGTTTGTTCATTTAAATTTAAAATATTATTATATAAATTAAACATGGAGCGGCA
>CAYJNP010000067.1:0-4296 GCA_964371665.1 uncultured Eubacteriales bacterium
GCTTCTTTATAAAATTCAACAACTCCATACATTGAACCATGATCAGTAATAGCAATAGCCTTTTGATTAAGAGTCTTAGCTTTATTTATTAAATCTTTTATTCTTGAAGCACCATCAAGTAAACTATATTCACTGTGAACATGCAAATGTACAAAATCGTTCATAAATAAAAGTCCTTTCTAAAAATTATATTTCTTTAGAAATTTTAATTATAGTATTTAATCTATAATTAATCCCAGATTTACTTATTTTTGTAGGCAAAAGATCTATTAATTCATTTAATGACAATTCAGGATGTTTAATTCTTAATTTTGCCAATATTTTTAGATTTTCAGGCAGATAATCAAGACCTTTTTTATACTTAATTTTATTAATGGCAGCTATTTGGTTTATAGCCGCTTTAGTTATTTTATTTAAATTTGATGTTTGACAATTTGTAGTACGATTAACATAATTTCTAACTTCTTTTAGCATTTTAATTTGTATAAATTCAAGAGTAGCATTGTTAGCTCCAATAAAAGTAAGTAAATCAGATACTTGTTCATTATCTTTTATATAGATTATATTATTTGATTTGATTTTAATTATATGAGGTTTTATGTTCAAATTTTTGATATTTAATAATATATTAAACAAATCGTTTGCTAAAATTTCATTTTGAATGTAAAACCCTATTTTATATTCTGTATTAGGATCACTTACATTCCCACAAGAAAGAAAAGTTCCTCTTAAAAAATCATTCATACAAGATTGATTATGAAACATTTTCAAATTTATTGAACAAAATTGATTAGTAAATTTAAAAATTTTCAAAATATTCTCTCTATCTGATAAACTTGGAATAGAAAGATAATACAAAAAATTTCGTTTATCTCTGAAAGAGCACTTGGATTTAATATTAACATTAGACCCAGTTAAATCAGTAATCAAATCAGAAATTTTAGATATTAATCCCTTATTTTCAGATATAAATAATATAGAATCTTTATTAAAACTTGCCGCAAATAACAATAAACCATATGCTTCTGCAATCTTATGCCAAAAATCATACGGTTTTATTTTGCATAACTCATTTTTCACGTTAGATGAAAATGACATACACTCCCCCAAAAATTATGTTTTATTTATATCTCTATGATTAAAACTAGCATTATAATCTAAATCTAAAAGATGATCATATAAAAGTTGAGTAATTACTACTGATCTATGTTTTCCTCCAGTACAACCAAACGCCACTACCAACTGATTTTTACCTTCATTTATATATAAAGGTAACATATAATCTATCAACGATACCATTCTTTTAACAAATCCTTGAGTCTCTTTATTATTAAGGACATAATTTTTAATATCATCATCTATTCCAGTTAATTTTTTTAATTCATCTATGTAATAAGGATTTTTAAAACATCTAACATCAAAAATTATATCTGCTTCTGACGGAGATCCATATTTAAAACCAAAAGACTGACAATTTATAATAAATGGAAAATTTGAACTATTACAAAATAAAGAAGATATTCGTTCTTTAAGTTGACCTGAAGATATATAAGATGTATCAATAATATAATCAGCTTGTTGTTTTACAAACCTTAATTTTTCTTTTTCTGATTCTATAAATTCTTCGATAGATATGCTATCATCTTTAGCAAGTGGATGTTTTCTTCTTGATTCTTTATACCGTCGAATTAAAATATCTTCTTTAGCATCTAAATAAAGAATCTTATATGATTTATTCTGGCTTAAAAAATTCTCAAGAACTTCTAATAGATTTTCAAACATTTTCCCTCCGCGAATATCAGTAACAACTGCTACTTTATCCATAGAATTTTCACATAAATCATAAAAATTCGATATAAGTTTAGGAGGTATATTATCAACACAATAAAATCCAATATCTTCTAGCGCATCTATTGCTCTTGATTTACCTGCTCCAGAAAGCCCTGTAACTATTATAAAGTTCATATTATTCACCTACATTCTAATTTTTTAATTTCGCATTCTAATAAAACACCAGTTTTTTTATAAACATTTTCTTTTATAAATTCAATTAGATAAATAACGTCTCTACAAGTAGCATTACCAGTATTCACAATAAACCCCGCATGTTTTAGGCTTACCATTGCTCCTCCAATCGATTTTCCTTTTAAACCACATTGTTCTATAAGAGCCCCAGCAAAATTGCCGTGGGGCCTTTTAAATATACTTCCTGCACTTGGATATTCTAATGGTTGTTTTGATTTTCTTCTAAATATAAAATCGTTCATTCGGGATTTAATTACATTATAAGCGTCATTTTTTAGTTTTATAGTAACATTAGTAATTATATAATTATTATCTGAATAAACACTTTTTCTATAGGAAAAATTCAAATCATCAGGCAATAAAATTTTAAACTCACCATCATTATTAATATGCTCACATGAAATAATAACATCTTTGATTTCTCCACCATAAGCACCAGCATTCATATAAACTGCTCCACCAATTGTTCCTGGGATTCCCCAAAAAAATTCTAAACCAGACTTCGAATTTTTTAAAGCTTCTCGACAAAGTTTAGCAAGAGATACCCCCGCTCCACATTTTAAAATATTATTTTTTTTAAACTCTATCTTTAAAAAATCGCCACCAAGTTTAATAACGATTCCTCTATATCCTTCATCAGAAACAAGAATATTAGATCCCTTTCCTAAAATAAAAAATGGAGCATTATTTTTCCTAGCAATTTTTAAAATATTTTGAAGTTCTTCTTTTTTATTTATATCAACAAAAATATCTGCATTTCCACCAATTTTAAACGATGTATATTCACTCATAGACACATTTTTTTTAAAAATAATATTATTTTCTATCAACACCTCAATAATTTTATCAACATCGTACATATTTCCTCCAAAATTATAGATATTTAATAACTTTTTCCTGTACGTCATCATCAGGATCATATCCCATTCCTACACTACACAAAAGTTCCTTTGCTGCATTATATCCTAACTTTTTTTGCCTAAAATTCATAGCAGCAACTTCTATTATAATAGCAATGTTTCTACCAGGTTTAACAGGTATCGTAACAATTGGAACATTTAAACCCAATATATCTATATACTCATTTTTTATTCCCATTCTATCATATGTATTAGATTTATTCCATAGCTCAAGATTAGCAACTAAATCTACAGTATTAGATAATTTTACAGAACCAATTCCAAAAATTTTCCTAGCATTAATTATTCCTATTCCTCGAACTTCAATGAAATGCCTAATATTTTCTGGAGAACTTCCTAAAAGAGTATTCTTATTTATTCTTTTTATTTTTACAGCATCATCAGCTATAAGACGATGTCCTCGTTTAATAAGTTCAATCGCTACTTCACTCTTCCCTATTCCACTATCGCCCATAATAAATATTCCTTCTCCATAAACTTCAACAAATACTCCATGCCTAGTTACCCTAGGTGCTAATTCATTGCAAAGATGTATAACCAAATCAGCCTCAACAGATGAAGTAGCTTGAGATGTTTTTAATATAGGAATACCACAAATCTTAGCTGCACGCATTATTTCATCATAAGGTAAAATATTTCTAGCAACTATTAGAGCAGGAGGGTTAAAATCAAATACCTTTTTTATAGATAAATATCTTTCATTTTTATCAAATCTCTCTAATAATGAATTTTCAGTGTTTCCCATTACTAAAATCCTATTTTTATCAAAATGTTCCAAAAATCCTGTAAATTCTAAACCCGGGCGACTTACATCTTTTGATGATATAAAAATTTCGTCTGGATTTTTAGGCATATATAATGTTTTAAAAGATAATTCTTTTATAATATTAGATAAAGAAACTTTAAAATTAGTAGCCATAAAAACTCCTTTTAAAAATAAATTCTTTGAGTTTTCAATTATATATTAAATTATTTATAATTAAAAGAATAATATTAGTAATTTTTAATTGTTTATAACAATCAAAAATGTTATTATAATCTAAATATTAAATATTAAATTAAATAAAAATCAATATTATATAGGAGAAATTCATGAAAATTAAAGAATTTTGTTTAAGTTTATCTGTTAGCTTTTTTATTATATTTTTTTTATCATCATGTAACATAAAACCATTTAATTTTTTATCTAATTCTAATGAAAAAAAAAATATAATAATAGCTGTCCCTACTCCTATTGAATATGCACAAAATTATACTAATTTTTTAAACGGAATAGAAATAATAAAAGATGAAATAGCTAATCATGATATAGACATTAATTTAGATATTTTAATAGAAGATGATAAAAATG
>CAYJNP010000068.1:0-1362 GCA_964371665.1 uncultured Eubacteriales bacterium
GTCAAGCGGTTAAGACACCGCCCTTTCACGGCGGTAACACGGGTTCGATTCCCGTCCGGGTCACCACTTATAAGTTAATCATTTTCCTTTTTAATTTTTTACACCGATTTATCGGTGTTTTTTTATGTTATTTTAAATATGAAGATAAAACATTAAAAAAAATATAATGTTTTTATAAAAACTGTTTTCTTAATAAAATGGATAATAAGCTTAAATTTTAAGTGATTTATTTTTGATTAAATAACATAGATTAAATTAAGAAAAATATAATAGATAAATTATAATTTATTTTATCAATAATTTTATATATTTTTTGAAAACTATTGTATTGGCGATAAAAATAATGTAATATGTTTATGTAAATATTTTCAGGAGGTTTGTTTTTATGGCGATAAAAATTGGCATTAATGGTTTTGGCAGAATTGGACGATTAGTTTTTCGTGCGGCAATGTCTAATTCTAATTCTTTTGAAATAGTGGGAATTAATGATCCGTTTATTGATCTTGATTATATGGTTTATATGATTAAATATGATAGCGTACATGGCAGATTTAATGGAACGGTTAAATCTGAAAATGGTAAATTAGTAGTTAATAATAAAATGATTAATGTGTATAATAAAAAAGATCCATCTGAAATTCCGTGGGGAAATATTCAGGCAGAATATGTGGTTGAATCTACAGGTGTATTTTGTACTAAGGAAAAAGCTTCTGCTCATATTAAAGGTGGAGCAAAGAAAGTTGTTATTTCTGCTCCTGCTAAAGATGAATATACTCCAACGTTTGTTTGTGGAGTAAATCTTGATAAATATACAAAAGATATGACAGTAGTATCAAATGCATCATGTACAACAAATTGTTTGGCACCTTTAACAAAAGTTATTAATGATAATTTTAAAATAATTGAAGGACTAATGACAACTGTTCATGCTACAACAAACACTCAAAAGACAGTTGATGCGCCGTCGTCAAAAGATTGGAGAGGAGGAAGAGCTGCAGCAGGAAATATAATTCCATCTTCAACAGGTGCTGCAAAAGCATGTGCACTAGTTATTCCAGAAGTTAAAGGAAAGCTTACTGGTATGGCATTTAGAGTTCCTACATTAGATGTATCTGTTGTAGATTTAACTTGTAGGCTAGAAAAATCTACTAGTTATGAAGAAATATGTAATGTAATAAAAAAATCTTCTGAAAATGAAATGAAAAATATTTTAGGATATACTGATGAAATGGTAGTATCATCTGATTTTTATACAGATGAACGGACTTCAATTTTTGATGCAAAAGCTGGAATTATGCTTAATGAAAATTTTGTAAAATTAGTTGCTTGGTATGATAATGAATGGGGATATAGTAATAAAAT
>CAYJNP010000068.1:1372-4293 GCA_964371665.1 uncultured Eubacteriales bacterium
TAGATAAAAAAATACAAAATTATATTTGCTTTAGTTGTATTTGTTAGAGTAATATTGTCAGCATTTTAGCGTATTAAACAAATTTTTAATTTATTTAAAATCTGGCAATTGACTCTTGTTAATTATTGTAAAGTAATATTAGTTTTTTAAATATACATAAAAGTATTGACATATAATGTAATGATATAATAATATATTATTTATTAAGCCGGTGTGATGAAATTGGTAGACGTGCGGGACTCAAAATCCCGTGGTAGTAATACCATGTCGGTTCGAGTCCGACCACCGGTACCAAAAATCTAATAAAAGTATTAAACTTTTACTGTATAATGAAATATGAAATATAAAGATTATTTATATAATAAGAATTGAGGTTGTTTATGAACAGCACATTATTATCACTTTCTAAAAAGCCTGTATTATGGAAAAGAAGTGAAGAACTATTTTGGGATGATGAACACATCTCAAAGGGAATGCTTGAAATGCATCTAAATCCAAACTTAGAGCTTGCAAGTCGCACGCACGATACGATAGATAATTCTGTACAGTGGCTGTCTACCATTATAAAAGCAAACAGTAAAATACTTGATTTAGGCTGTGGACCCGGACTTTATGGTAGTAGATTATCTAAGTTGGGATACGATGTCACCGGAGTAGATTATTCAAAACGCTCCATTACTTACGCAAAAGAGCATGACAAGAAAACAAAGTATATTTATCAAAATTATTTAGATATTGATTTTGATAATGAATTTGATGTAATTATTTTAATATACTGTGATTTTGCAGCTCTTACAAAAGACGAGAGGAAAACACTTCTCAGTAAAGTACGAAAAGCGTTAAAATCAAGTGGCTTATTCATTTTTGATGTGTTTAGCATTACATCATTTAAAAATGAGGACACCCAACCCACTTGGTCATTTTATGAAAGTGGTGGATACTGGAGTTCAAATCCTCATATCTGCTTAGAAGCAATACATAGGTACGAAAACAATACAGTGTCTTTAAATCAATTTATTGTTGTTACTGATACTAAGATTAAAGAGTATTTGATATGGAATACAATGTATGACCTCGAAAGCTTAACTGCTGAATTATCAGTAAGCGGATTTAGTGTAAAAGAGAAGTTTGATGATGTTTGCGGTAAGCCATATTCCAGAAATTCAGATACTATTTGCATGATTGCTTGTCCGCAGTAAAATGAGCATAACCTTCCAAATTAATAATAAAGATGTATGTTAGAAACTTCTTTTTTAATTTTTGGGAAGATTACCTAATTGATTTAAATAGTAATTAATGGTATAATTAATTTATTAGGGAGGGTAAAGGTATGTTTTGTAAAGAATGTGGAAAAGAAAATTTGGATACAGATTATGTTTGTATTGGATGTAAGAGTTTATTAAACGATGATCCTGAATCTAATATTCAAACAATAGATTCTATTGAGAATCATTCTAAGAAAAATTTTAATAATACTGGATTTTCTCAAAAATATGTAGATGATTACATGATTTGGGCTATTTTAGTTACAATTTTTTGTGGATTTTTTCCTGGAATTGTTGCTATTATTTATTCAGCACAAGTTAGAAATTCTATGAGTGCTGGAGATGTGGAATCAGCAAAAAATTATTCTAAAAAAGCTAAATTTTGGTGTATAATTGGTGCTATATTAGCGGCGACAATATTTATTATTTCATTAATAATGGGAATATTGTTTGCTTCAACATTAGTGATGACTGCTATTATGGGTTTAATTTAATAAGTGATATGTTTATCTTGTTATTTAAAAGGCATCCTAGATTTTTTTTAACTATATTAATAGCCTTAGCAATATTAGGTCTAGTTTTATTGTATTTTAGTGTTGCAGGAAAATCAAAGATATTGCCTGCTTGTGTGTTTAAAAAAATTACAGGTTTATATTGTCCCGGATGTGGAACAACAAGAGCAATTTACTCTTTGATTCATCTAGATATTTTGACTGCTGTTAGATGCAATATTTTATTTTTAATTTATCTACCATTATTAATATATACTTGTATATTATATTGCGTAAATATTTATTTTAATAAAAAAATTTTAAAACCCATAATTTTTACTCCTATTATGTGCTATATTGTATTGATTATAGTGATAGTATTTTTTATTTTAAGAAATCTTTCTTTTTGGCCGTTTTATTATTTAGCTCCGGTTAATTTAATTTAGACTTTTAAAAAACAATCATAAATATTTTATGATTGTTTTTATATAGTAAAATCAAAAAATATTTTGATTATTTTCGTTTTATATTTTTATAATATTTATCAGCTAGTAAACGTTTTTGTTTTTTTCTTTTTGATCTATTATAACGTTGTTTCCCAAAATTATTTTGTTTGGGATTTTTCGAACTAAAAATTACAGCTAGAATAATAATTATACCTATAATAATTATTATAGCTGAGATTATTCCTAAAATTTTATTTTTATTTGATTGTTCATAAGTTACAGATGTAACTTCTCGTGGAGTTGATATGTCTTCAGGTGTAACCTCTGGCAAAGGCAAAGAACTTAATTCTTGGCTAGAACTATTATAATTGGAACTATTTTTTTGGCTAGAAGAACTAGAAATAATTTTAGAATCACTCGAATCATTTTTAACAACTTTTTTAGATGAATAGCTATTCACACTTTCAATAACACTGGAAGAAGGTAAAGATGATGCTAAAATAGGAGCAGATGAAGTTGAAGATATGTTAGTTGATAAATCTGAAGAAGAACTAGATTCATAGGAAGAAGAATCAGTGTTCGATTCAGATGATTCACTGGTTGAAGATGAACTGCTCAATGAAGAAGAGCTACTACTTGAAGATGAGCTAGAAGATATAGAAAATATATTTATAACATAAAAAATATTTATTAAAAAAAGTGAAATAGTAAAAAATATT
>CAYJNP010000069.1:0-4224 GCA_964371665.1 uncultured Eubacteriales bacterium
TTTTATCGTATTTTTTTAAAAAAATAAAAACTGGTAAATTAATTATGCC
Source organism: uncultured Eubacteriales bacterium (assembly GCA_964371665.1). Classification (GTDB taxonomy): domain Bacteria; phylum Bacillota; class Clostridia; order Oscillospirales; family Acutalibacteraceae; genus CAYJNP01. Next base: position 50 of record CAYJNP010000069.1, read on the forward strand.
TCGAGCAATTGTTTGTGTTCCTAGCGAAATTACAGAAGTGGAAAAAAGAGCTATTGTAGATGCAATAAGCGTAACTGGAATTAGAAAAGTTTATTTAATAGAAGAACAAATAGCAGCTGCAATGGGTACAGGATCAGAAGTAGAAAAACCTCGTGGAACTATGATTGTTAATATTGGGGCAGGAACAACAAGTTTAGCAATAATAACATTAGGAGGATCTGCTCAATCGAAATGTATAAAAATTGCTGGGAATAAATTTGATGAACTTATTATGAAATATGTTAAAAGTAAATATGGACTATTAATTGGTAAGAAAACCTCAGAAAATATTAAAAAAAATATAGGATGTGTAAGCCCTTTTGAAATTCCCAAATTATTCAATGTTAAAGGAAGAGATTGTTTAAATGGACTGCCAAAATGTATTGAAATTAGCTCAGTTGAGATAATGCCGTGTTTAGTTGAAGTTTGTTTTAAAATAATAACAGCTATTCAAGAACTTTTAGAAGAGACAAACCCGGAACTTTCGGGAGATATATTTTCAAATGGAATTTTATTAACTGGAGGATGTGCAAATTTATATGGATTAGATAAACTAATTCAAAAGCATACAAAACTTAAAGTTATTATTCCAGAACATCCTGAAAACTGTGTAGTTTTAGGTGCAGAAATTGCTTCCAAATATTTAGACGGATCAAAAGAAAAAAAGCTTAATATTTTAAGTTCAATTAGTGCTGAATATTAAAACTATTTAAAAATATATTTAGAATAATAACAATATAAAATAATCAAAATAATAAAGTTAAACTTTAATTTAAAAAAATTCTGATTTTAAAAAGTTATTCTTAGAGAAATATTAATTAGTTTATATTGACTATTTTGATTTTTTATGATATAGTCTTTGAGGTTCTTATCTAAGAATAATATTTAAAATTCGAATTATTTTTTACAGTTGTGCCTGTAGCTCAGTTGGATAGAGTATTTGGCTACGAACCAAAAGGTCGGGGGTTCGAATCCCTCTAGGCACGCCAATTAAATTTTTTAGAGATCATTTTAAAGTATTTTTTGAAAATGTTAATGATTTTTTATTTGGTAATATAATAAAATTAATATTTTTAGGATATAGTTTTATTAAAACCTTTAAATTTTTGGAGGACAAAGAAAGTATGAAAAAAATCATAATAATATTAATGTCTATTTTCATTATATTGATTTTAGGCGCTTGTTCTGCACCGGGTTTTAATAATGTTCAGCTTATTGAAGCTCCAGATATAATTGAAGATGTTGAATCGGGAATGTTTGAAAATACTCTTGAAGGATTAAAAAAATATTTTCAAACTAAAGGATTTGTAGCTGGTGAATCTCAAAAAATGTCTGCTGAATTAATAGAAGCTGAAGATGGGTATAAATATAAATTTTCATATAAAGGTGTTAATATATCAATAGAACTTTATGAATACGATACAACCAAATTAAACGATAAAGCTAAAGATATTATATATAAAGTGAATCAAGAGGGAAATATAACTATACAAAATATTACAGCAAATGCAGTGATGTCTGAAAATAATAAATATCTAATGGTTTATACTAAGAATAAAGAAAATGATGAAAATATAAAACGTCAAGAAAATATTATAGATTCTTTCAAAAAATTTTTGTAGTTAAATTTAAAAATTAGTTTTTTAAGGAGAATATAAATGAACAACCATGTTGAAGAAGAAAATATTCCATCAATTGATATTATTGAAATACTAAAAGAATTAATTAGTAAAATGTGGTTTATTATTTTAGTTACAATTGCAGTTTCAGCATCACTATTTGTTGTAAGTGTATTTTTTATTACTCCACTTTATCAATCCACAACTAGTATATATGTGTTAAATAATAATTCAAATTCCACCATTTCAAACAATGATTTTCAAGTTTCAAATCAACTGGTTAATGATTACGAGCAATTAATTAAAAGTAGAGAAATTATAAATACTACTATTCAAGATTTAAGTCTTAATACATCGTATTCTGAGCTTAAAAATAATATTTCAGTTGTCACTACTAAAGATACTAGAATTCTTAATATTTCTGTAAAATCAATCGATCCTTATGAGGCTCAAAAAATTGCTAATAAGGTTAGGGAATTGGCAAGAGATCAAATTATTAATATAATGAATATAGATGCAGTTAATACTATAGATGAGGCAAATTTAAATTTATCACCTGTATCTCCAAAAATAACACAAAACACTTTAATAGGAGCAGTAATTGGTTTTATAATTTCAATTATAATTGTATCACTTAAATGTATTTTTGATGATTCAATAAAAACTACTGATGATATTGAAAAACGGTTAGATCTTAGTATAATAGGAATTATTCCGATGGATAAAAAATCCAATATAAAAAGAAGGATATAATTTATATGAAAGAATTTAAATTTATTGAACAAAATCAAGATTTTGGTACACTTGAATCATTTAAAACTTTAAGAACAAATTTAATGTTTTGTGGTAAAAATGTAAAAATTATTGTAGTGACAAGTTGTTCTCCAGGAGATGGAAAATCTTTTATTTCAAAAAATATTGCAATAAATTTAGCTAATATCAATAAAAAAGTTCTTTTTATTGATGCTGATTTAAGAAAGTCAACTTTAGTTTCTAATGTTAGATTTAAGAGCCAAAGCAAATTATTAGGTCTTTCTCATTTTTTGTCAGGACAAGCAGATTTAAATGATGTTTTATATCATGATAATGTTTATAATTTAGATACTATTTTTGTTGGTTCTTATCCTCCTAATCCAGCAGAACTTTTAGCCAATGATTTATTTAAAATATTGATTGATAAAGCACGAGAAGTTTATGATTATGTTATTATTGATTCTCCTCCGGTCGGAAGTGTTATTGATAGTGTTATTATTTCTAATATTTGTGATGGAATCGTTATGGTTATAAAAGCACATCATACTAGTTATAAATTTGCACGTAAAATGAAATCACAGCTAGAAAAATCTAGTTGTAAAATATTAGGAACAGTTTTAAATGGTTTAGAATTTAAAAAAGTTTACAGATATAATAAATATTTTTATGGTAATGATACTAAATAAAATATAAAAAAAGAACTCTTTTTATAAGAGTTCTTTTTTTATATCAAAACATATTATATTTTCAAAAATATTTAATATACATATTAAAAGATAAAATTTTTATAAATTAGGAGTTGAATATATGGGGTTTGAAAACTCATCCATTGATATACATATTAAATCATATGATCTAAACATAAAAAAATCAGAAAATAATAAAATTATAGCTATTGCTGGTAACCCTAATGTTGGAAAAAGCACTGTATTTAATGCTCTTACTGGTTCCCATCAACATACAGGCAATTGGCCTGGAAAAACAGTTGTTAATTCAACTGGAGAATTTTTATACAACAAAAGTAAATTTATATTAGTCGATATTCCAGGAACCTATTCAATAATGTCTAACTCTGTAGAAGAAGAGATAGCAAGAGATTTTATTTGCTTTGGAAATATTGATACAGTAGTTATTGTAACCGATGCTACATGCTTAGAACGTAATTTGAATTTGGTATTACAAATATTAGAAATTACAAAAAATATAGTTGTATGTGTAAATTTATTAGACGAAGCTAAAAATAAAAAAATAAAAATTGATTTAGATGAATTATCGATTCAATTAGGAGTCCCTGTTGTTGGAACAAATGCTAGGTCAAAACAAGGATTAGATAAATTATCAGAAGAAATATATAAAATATCTTATAAAGAAAAAAACACATTTAAAATAAATATTAAATATAATGAATTTATTGAAAATTGCATTGAAATTATAGAACCTGAAATTAATATATTAGTTAATAATCAATTAAACTCACGTTGGCTAGCTTTAAAAATGATAGACACTGATATTAATTTACATAAAACTATAAATTATTTTTTGGGGTTTAATATTTTTGAAAATGAAAATATTAAAAAAAAAATTGAATTAATAAAAAAAATATTAAACGAAAATCAATTAGAACATGAACAAATTCGTGATATTATTGTATCTAAAATAGTAAATAAAAGCGAAGAAATTTATAACAAATGTGTTACAGTAGAAAATAAAAATTATAATAAAAAAGATAGAAAAATCGACAAAATAGTAACTTCAAAATTAATA
>CAYJNP010000070.1:0-4218 GCA_964371665.1 uncultured Eubacteriales bacterium
GCATATGAGTTTCTTTAGACAACAGTATATCTAAATTTCTTAACAAAGCTCCTCCTCCTGTCAACATAATTCCATTATCAATAATATCAGCAGAAAGTTCTGGTGGTGTATCTTCCAAAGTATCTTTAACAGCTTCAATAATAGTATTTATAGGATCAGCCAAAGCTTCTCTTACTTCTTGTGCATCAATTTTTATGTTTTTAGGCAAACCATCTATTAAATTTCTTCCCTTAATCTCCATATTTCCTTCATCTTCAAAAGGATAAGCCGATCCTATATTTATCTTTATCATTTCGGCAGTTCTCTCTCCAATTAAAAGATTATATTTTTTCTTAATATATGAAACAATAGAATCATCAAATTTGTCTCCAGCCACTCTCACAGAACATGCTGCAACAATGTCTCCCAAAGAAATAACAGCAACTTCAGCAGTTCCTCCCCCAATATCAACAATCATATTTCCCATAGGCTCAGAAACTGATAATCCAGCACCTATAGCAGCAGCCATCGGTTCCTCTATTAATTCAACATCTTTAGCTCCTGCTTGTCTTGCTGCATCTTCAACAGCACGTCTTTCAACTTCAGTTACTCCAGACGGTATACATACAACTACTCTTGGTTTACTAAACATTCCTGATTTTACAGCTTTTTTTATAAAATGTTTTAACATAACAGATGTAGTATCAAAATCAGCAATAACTCCATCTTTTAAAGGTCTTACTGCTACAATAGAGCCAGGAGTTCTTCCTATCATTTCTTTAGCACTATTCCCAACTGCTAACACAGTATCAGTTCTAACATCAACTGCCACAACAGATGGCTCACGAATAACCACTCCTTTGCCTTTCATAAAAACCAAAGTATTTGCTGTTCCTAAGTCTATTCCTATATCTTTAGAAAACATTATTTTTTCTCCTTTCAAAAGCAACCAAATTAATCAAAATATATAATCATAATTTTGCTTATACAACCATAAAATTATACTATATAACTATATAAATTCTCAAGAAAATTATATGGTTAAAATATTTTCAATGTTATACATATTTTTTATTAAATAAAATAAAATTAAATAGCAAAAATATCATTTGCCTGTAGAGCCAAATCCTCCTATTCCTCTCTTAGTATCATTTAAACAACTAACTTCAGTTAAAAAAACTGAAGGGATTTTCATTATTATCATCTGTGCAATTCTTTGCATAGGTTCTATTGTATATATAGAAGCTCCTATATTACATAATCCAACACAAATTTCTCCTCTATAATCACTATCTATAATCCCTACTCCATTTGATAATGATATCCCATGCATTACTCCCAAGCTACTCCTTGAAAATATAGTAGCAACATAATTTGAATTAGAAAGTTCAATAGCTATTCCTGTAGGTATTTTTAAAATATCTCCAGGCTTTATTTCAACAGGTTTGTCAATACAAGCACATAGATCAAAACCTGCAGATCCACTAGTAGCTTTCTTGGGAATAATTGCATTTTTTCTTTTTTTTAAAATTTTCAAATTTATATCCAAAAAATCCCACTTTCAACATAAAATTTAAAACATAAAAATTTTCAACATTAATAATATAACCCCAATATTTTTAGACCTAATACTATATGAAATAAATGTTAATAATTTTAAGTTTTAAACATTTTCCACGAAGTTTTCAACAAAATACACTTCACTAAATGTAATAAAAATCATTTTTTAAAAATTGTTTATTTGATAGAATTATTGACTGCATTAATAGCATCAAATTCATCTATAATTCCGTTTAACGTATCTATCTCCTTTTTGAGAGATACTATTTCTTTTTCAGATTGATCAAATTTCATCCTCGCCTCAACAGATTCTTCTAAATAATCTTTTATCTGAATTCTTAAATTATCAGCATCGTGTTGGGATTTTTTAAGCCCATCACAATATTTAAGAGCAGTTAAAATAGCTGCCATAGTTACAGAAAATCTAGTATTAATCTCTAAAATATTTCCCATTTCATAATCAATTTGTTTAGCTATTTGCTTTATGTATTCTTCAGATTCTTCTGACAATATAGTATACTCCATGCCACATATATTTATTTTAACTCTATTTTTTAACATAAAATATTTCCTCCACACTACTCTAATCACTACATTTTATCATATTTATTCCATATATTCAAAAAATAATAGACTTCTTTTAAAAATAAAAAAGAAGTCTAAAACTTTTAAGAACAAAATCTATGTTCTCCTATAACTACTATAACAGGCCGAGAATGCATCCACTTATTATTGGTTTTTGCAGGATTATAATAATATATAGCTCCATTAGATGGATCCCATCCATTTATTGCATCATTTACAGCTCTTCTAGCTGAATCAGCTACAGGCTCATTAATTTGCCCGTCATTTAAACATGAAAATGCTCCTGGTTGATATATTACTCCTGATAATCCATTTGGAAATGACGGATGATCTATTCTATTTAAAATAACAGCTGCTACTGCTACTTGTCCATTATATATTTCTCCTCTAGCTTCAGCAGATACCACTTTTACAAACAAATCTATATCTGAATCACTCATTCCAGAAGAATTTCCGGAGTTAGATATTATTCCAAGTGCTTCTAAAGTTTTATTTCCCACTATTCCATCTACTTGTAATCCTTTTGATTCCTGAAATTTTTTCACTGCACTCTCAGTATTAGGTCCAAAAATACTATCAATATTTCCAATATAAAAACCTAATTCTTTTAATTTTGTTTGTATTTTAACAACTTCTTCTCCTCTTGATCCTATTTTAGATAACGCATCTGCATTTATTATTTTAAACGTTCCTGTTATTAATATTAGTGTTAAAAATATAAATAAGCTAGCTATTAAAATTTTATAAGAAAATTTAAATTGTTTTTTAAAAATAATCATAAAAACCTCCATTTAGAAATATTATTTCCAAATGAAGATAAAAAATTCTTTAATATATTTTTAAAAATAAAACAAATTATGCCAAATTTTATTAAAATTAATTAGTATAAAAACAATATAATATAAATAGCACTATCATTAATAATACTTTATTATTCAGTCCCTTCAGAACTATTGTTCCCACTAAAAGTTTCTTCATATATAAACAAAGCTATTTGAGCTTTAAGCTCATCCCAATCATTAACACAAAGCACAGATCTTCCTTGTTTAACATCATCATAACATTCAGAACGATCTGGAGCTCCTCTTTGCTGCAACTCATAATTTAAATATTGTGATACATTTGGTATTAATGAAGTGATCTCATTTTTTTTAAAGTTTGTAGTTATCATTGGCCCAATTTCACTGATTACAGAAGCAATTTGAGTTAAAGGTGCTTTTTTCATCTTTTCAGTTACAGCCGAAAGCACTTCACGTTGTCGAGAGGTACGGTCAAAATCAGCCAATGCACTATCTCTATTTCTTGCATGTGAAAGAGCTTGTATACCATTTAAATGATACACTCCTTCACCATCAAGAGTTAATGGTGAACCTAAATTTTCTCTTATTATTATATTATTAATTCCTTCAGATTCTGATTTGCTTAACTCAATATCTATTCCACCTAATTTATCTATAATATTCTCAAAACTAGAAAAATCTACCACCATATATCGATCTACATTTACATCAAAATTTTCCTGAATCGTTTCAACTGCAAGTTTAGCTCCTCCAATCGCATATGCTGCATTAAGCTTATCAAAACCATAACCTGGTATATCTATCCATGTATCTCTTAAAAAAGATATTAATTTGATTTTTTTATGTCTATTATCGATAGATACCATCATAATAGAATCACTTCTTCCATCTTCTGCCGAATCACTCCTACTATCTGAACCAAATAATAAAACATTTAAAACCATTGTGTCATTTAATAAATTATTATTTTTTAAAGAATTTTCTCCACTCTCTTCTATAGGCACATAATTTAAACTGCCAATTGTCTTATGCATATATATCATTACTGATCCACCCAATATCAACATAATACATACAAAAATACTAACAAACCTACAGATATATTTATTATTTTTATTTCGTTTTGAATTAGATGAAATATCTTCAAAACCCATATGTTTTTTTTGATAAATATATGGATCATTATAGTTTTTGCTATTTTTATTTTTTGACATTCAATATACACTCCTACTTTTTAAAAACTAAGCTGTTATTCTCTATTCAATTGAAAACATTTTAATTTTATTTCATCAAT
>CAYJNP010000071.1:0-4211 GCA_964371665.1 uncultured Eubacteriales bacterium
AAAAAAATGGTCAAACAAGGGTTACAGATATTTCACAAATTCTAAATTTGTCTAAGCCTAGTGTTAATAAAGCAGTTAAAATTTTAAGAAAAAATAAATTATTAGATCATGAAAAATATGGTTGCATTAAGTTAACTTTAGAGGGGAAAAAAATAGCAGAAGAAATTTATAATGTTCATGTATCTCTAAAAAATTTTCTTATCGAAAAATTAGAAATAGATTCAAATATAGCAGAAAAAGAAGCATGTGGAATAGAACATATCATAAGTAAAGACTCTTTAAGAAAACTTATAAAATATTCACAAAAAAATAATAAAATATAATTGTTTTTCATTAAATAAAAAACACCGCTTGTAAATATTCAAGCGGTGTAAATAATATACTTAATCTACTCAGTAAACCCTGATTCAATCAACTTTACTAAATCCTTAACTGAATCTTGCTCATCATTACCATCAGCCATAATTTTTATGTTTGTTCCCCCTACAATGCCCAAAGAAAGAACTCCTAACAAACTTTTAGCATTCACTCTTCTTTCTTCTTTTTCTACCCAAATCGACGATTTAAACTCATTCGCTTTTTGAATAAAAAAGGTTGCAGGACGCGCATGCAAACCTACTTGATTTTGAACCACTACTTCTTCAACGTACAAATTAACCCTCTCCCAATATAAAATTTATATATTACTCTTCTAAAAACATATATTGTCATTTACAATAATAATTATTATACCATAATAAAAATTTTGGTCAACAAATTATCGAAAATTTTAGATTGATTTACGATTTTATAATTATTTTATAAATTTGAGTTGTATATATTGCTACAAATAATAAACATATTTTGCTTATAATAATATTTCCTTTAAATTAAAATATATACATTTAATTTTAAAAATTACAAATATTAATATATTTATACAAAATCTATCTGTCATCTTTCGAAATTTTAAACTTCTTTAGTAAATCTGGCCTAATCTTAGCTGTTTTTATTAAAGACTGTTCTTTTTGCCATTTTAATATATTTTTATGATGACCAGATAATAAAACTTCAGGGACTTTTTTGCCTCTCCAAATAGCAGGTTTAGTATATTGCGGGTATTCTAACAAACCATCATAGTAGCTTTCATTTTCAAAACATTCCTCTTTTGACAAAACTCCAGGAACTAGCCTGCTTATAGAATCAATCAATACTAAAGCCGGCAACTCTCCTCCCGTTAAAACATAGTCACCTATTGAAATTTGTTCATCAATAAATTCCTCTATAAATCTTTCATCTACACCCTCGTAATGTCCACATAAAATACATATATTTTTATGTTTAGAAAGTTCTTTTATTTTTCTTTGATTCAATGTATTCCCTTGTGGGGACATATATACAAAATAAGGTCTTGTTCCTATTTGATTACAAATATTTTCAAAACAAACAGCTAAAGGTTCTGCTAGTAGAAGCATGCCATTGCCCCCACCATAAGGGGTATCATCAACCCTTTTATGTTTGTTATATGAATAATCACGTATTTGATGATATTCTATTTCTAAAATACCCTTTTTTATAGCTCTTCCTGTTATACTTTCTTTTAACACCGTTTTACACATTTCTGGAAAAAGTGTTAATATTTCAATTTTCATTATTCAAATAATCCTTCAATTCGAGTAATATATACTACCGAATTATCAATATCTATATCATCTACAACTTCATCAATCACCGGTATTAAATTAATATTATTATTTTTATCTCTAATTTCATATACATCATTAGCACCAGTTTTTAATACTTGGCTTATTTTTCCATAAATTTTTCCATTATATTTATTAACAACTTTTAATCCTATAATATCTTGTATAAAATAAGATCCTTCTTCCAATTTTACATCTTCTCTATCAATATAAAGAATTTGCCCTTTAAGTTTTAAAGCTTTTTCAATACTGTCAATCTTATCTATATTCATAATAACAATATTTTTATTTACATTAACACTTAATATATCAATTTTTTCTTTTCCCTTAAAAAAATATAATTTTTTAAATATACACAAAAATTCAGGCGAATCGCACCAAGGAAAAACCTTTATATTACCCTTTATTCCATGAATCCCTACAATTTTTCCGATTTCCAAATATTTTTTTTGCATTTTTAATTACTTACCCTCATAAATAATTTTAAATAAGGAGGCAATATTACCTCCTTTATTATTAACCTATTTCAACTGAAATTTTACAATTATTTTTAACAGATGCAGAACGCATAACAGTTCTAATAGATTTTGCTATTCGACCCTGCTTTCCAATAACTCTACCCATATCTTCATCAGCAACCTTAAGATGATACACTATAATACCATTTTCATTGATATTATCAACATTTACTTCAACGCAATCAGGATTTTTAACTAAACCCTTTGCTAAAGTCATCAACAAATCTTTCACTAAAATCACCTCATAGATTATAGTACTTCATGCTTTTTAAACAAAAATCTTACAGTATCTGTAGGTTGAGCTCCATTTGAAATCCACTTTTTAGCTTTCTCAGAATCAACCTTAACTGTAGCAGGTTCTGTTAAAGGATTATAGTAACCAATTTCCTCAATAAATCTTCCATCACGAGGATATCTAGAATCAGCCACAACTATACGATAAAAAGGAGATTTCTTTGCCCCCATCCTACGTAATCTAATTTTAACTGCCATTTTAAAAATTCACCTCCAATATTTATAAAATATATATTCACCAAAAGGTTATCTATATCCAATTGGATGAAATAACATTATTCAAACTAAAAAGGTAATTTACCTGGAAAACCTCCAATACCAGGCAATAATCCTTTTCCAAACTTTTTCTTTTTTCCTTTACTATTCATCTTTTTCATCATTTTTTGCATTTCTTCAAATCTTTTAAGAAGTTTATTAACATCTTCAACTTTTAAACCAGAACCTTTAGCTATTCTTCGTTTTCGAGATAAATTAATTATATTAGGCTTTGTTCTTTCTTCTAATGTCATCGAAAGTATAATAGCAATCATTCTATCCATTATTTTATCATCTATATCAACATTTTTTATTTGTTTCTCTACTCCAGGAATTTTAGATAACAAAGATTTAATAGATCCCATTCCTTTGATCTGATTAAATTGATCTAATAAATCGTTTAAATCTAACTTGTTTTGAGACATTTTATCAGCTATTTTTTGTGCCTTTTTTGAATCTAAATTAGATTGAGTATCTTCAATAAAGCTAAGAATATCTCCCATCCCAAGAATTCTAGAAGCCATTCTTTCAGGATGAAATTTTTCTATTTGATCAAATTTTTCTCCTGTTCCAACAAATTTTATTGGTTTTCCTGTAACTGCACGAACTGATAAAGCTGCTCCACCGCGTGTATCTCCATCTAATTTTGTGAGTATTACTCCAGTTATATCTAAAAGCTCATTAAAAGATTTTGACACATTAACAGCATCCTGACCAGTCATTGCATCAACAACAAGCAATATTTCACTTGGTTTAACTTGTTCTTTAATATTTTTAAGCTCTAACATTAATTTTTCATCAACATGAAGCCGACCTGCTGTATCTAAAATAACAATATCATTTCCGTAGTCCTTAGCATGCGATATAGCATTTTTAGCAATCTTAATAGGGTTTTCACTTCCCATTTCAAAAACATCCACCCCAACCTTTTCTCCAACTACTTTAAGTTGAGTGATAGCTGCAGGGCGATAAACATCACAAGCAACAAGCATAGGACGATAACCTTTAGATTTAAGCATTTTCGAAAGTTTAGCACAATGAGTAGTTTTTCCAGAACCTTGAAGTCCGCACATCATAATAACACAAGGCAGCTTACTTCCCATATCAATTTTGTTAAAAGATCCACCCATCAAATCAGTTAATTCTTCATTGACAATTTTAACAACCATTTGAGAAGGAGTAAGGCTTTCCATAACCTCTGAACCAATAGCACGTTGAGAAATTTTTTGAGTAAAATCTTTAGCAACTTTATAATTAACATCGGCTTCAAGCAATGCTAGCCTAATTTCTCTCATAGCATTTTTTACATCTAATTCTGAAATTTTTCCTTTAGATTTTAACTTTTTAAATGCAACCGATAATTTATCTGTTAAATTTTCAAAGGCCAATTTATCTCAATCCTTTCATTATTCTATTACTTACATAAATCATAAACTATATCTTCTATATCTTTAACAATATT
>CAYJNP010000072.1:0-4095 GCA_964371665.1 uncultured Eubacteriales bacterium
CTTTCCCTCCGCCAATGTTTATTAGGAGAAGTACTCAAGTGGTGAAGAGGCTCCCCTGCTAAGGGAGTAGGTTGGGAAACTGGCGCGAGGGTTCGAATCCCTCCTTCTCCGCCATAAATTGTCAAATAAAATTTAAAGATGTCATATTACAATTTTTTTGTAATATGATTTTTACTTTTTAATTTTAATTGTGCAACTACAAAGAATGTCCTCCTGAAACCTTAATTATTTGCCCTGTAATCATACCTGCTTGGTTACTTGAAAGAAATAGTATAGCTTTTGCGATTTCTTTAGGGTTTATAAGCCGCCCAAGAGGAATCGATGGTACAACTTGTTTTTCTAAATTTTTGTCAATCCACCCAGTTTGAGTAGGCCCAGGGGAGACACAGTTTACTGTAATTAAATATTTACCCAACTCCATTGCTATGCTTCTTGTGAAGGCTTCAATTGCAGCTTTGCTTGAGCCATAAGTAATTTGTCCGGCCATAGTTTGCGCAGCATCTGTTGATAAATTTATTATTCGTCCGACATTTTTTTGCTGCTTTACAAATTCAGATATTATAAGAAGCGTTCCTCGTACATTTATCGAAAAAGTATCATCTATAACAGATTGATTAAGAGTTTCTATAGTGTCATTGCCATGAGGGTCAGCCGTTGCTGCATTATTAACTAAAATATCAACAGTTCCAAGTTGTTTTCTTACTTTCTCAAATATGTGTTTTACGCAAACCTCATCTGAAATGTCCCCTTCAATTATTGTGAAATCTACATTAAGAGTACTCAAGCGTTTTTCAATAAAAGAAGTATCTCCATTATTAGCTTTAAAATAGCGGTCTAATCCCATTTTATCAGTTTTGGTATTATTGTAGGGTTGCTTTATTTTTTTATATACTATAGCAATTTTTGCTTGTTGTTTGGCAAAAAGAAGTGCAGTTTCAGCTCCGATGCCTTCGGGATTGTTCGCTCCTGTTATTAACACAACTTTATCTTTTAATCCGTAATTTACCATAAAAATCATTTCCTTTTTATAAATTAATTATTTTAGAACTTGTTTTTTGAACAAAACGCTCATCATGCTCTACAAATAAAATTGTTAGGCTCTTTTTTAAAATAAGCTTTTCAATTTGAATTCTTGAGAGAACATCAATAAAGTTTAGAGGTTCATCCCAAATATATAAATGTGCCTGTTCGCATAGGCTTTTGGCAATTAACACTTTCTTTTTTTGGCCTTCACTGAAATTTTCGATATTTTTTTCGAATTGGACTCTGCTAAAATCAAGTTTACGAAGAATTGCTTTAAATAAACTTTCATCTATTTTATGATTTTGTGAAAAACCTGAAAGATTTCCGCTTAAATTACTAGTATCTTGCGAAACATAAGAAATTTTCAGGTTATTTGCTTTTTCAAAATTACCTTTATAAGAAATATTTTGGCTACCGTTTATCAGTTTTAAAATAGTAGATTTCCCAGAACCATTTTTTCCGTAAATAGCAATTTTATCGCCTTGATTAACCTGAAAACTTATATTTTCACAAATGTTTTTGTCTCCATAAAATAAAGACACACCATTAAAATTAACAAGCCGCTTTTTAGGATGCTTTAAAAAATTAATCTTTAAATCGTCTGCAGTTTCAATATTTTTAAGCAAACTTGATTTTTCTTCTATTGCAGATTCTTTCCTGGTTTGCGCGCACTTAGAGCGTTTCATCATTTTAGCCGCCTTATGGCCGATATCGCCTCTATCAGGTCTAAGGCCTGAAGTTCTTGTGCCATATTTTGTAGCCTCAATCTTATCAGACCAGTTTGCTGTTTGTTTTGCAGAAATTTCAAGTCTTGATATTTCTTTTTTTAGTTTTTCATTTTTAGCAATTTCAAAATTATCTTGATTTTGTTTGTTTTCGTACCAAGATGTAAAATTTCCTTTTTGTACCTCAATATTTGTTTTATTTATAGACAAAATATGGTCAATGCAATTATCAAGAAAATTTCTGTCGTGCGACACCAAAACAAATCCATTTTTATTTTTGAGGTAATCACTTACTATTTTTCTGCCGTTTACATCTAAATGATTGGGTGGCTCATCAATAAGCAAAAAAGCATTTTCTTTTAAAAACAAACTTACAAGAAGGGTTTTTATTTGCTCTCCGCCGCTTAAAATATCAAAAGTTTTATAAAGAACTTCTTCGTCTAAATCAAGTAAAGATAGCTCTTTTTGAATTTTCCAATAATCTTTATCATCAATTAGAGCTTTTTCTTTTATTATATCTATCGCAAAACTTGATTTATTATCCACCTCAAAAGGAAAATATTCAAAATCCACACTGTGAGAAATTTTACCTATATAACTATAATCTCCCATTAAAAGCTTCAAAAATGTAGTTTTGCCTCGACCGTTTCTTCCTGTAAATCCTAATTTCCAGCTGGTATCTATTTTAAAATTTACGTTTTCAAAAATATTATCGTAGCTATTTTCATAACAAAAGCTTAAATTTGTTATGTTTATTAAAGACATATATATCACTCTTTTCGCAAAATTTTAGACTACAAGAAAATTAAATTCTTATAGCCCAAAATAAATCTGCAAATAGCAAATATATATAATTTTAGGTTAGAAACATAATTTTCTTGCAATAAAGTATAGCATCAGACTAAATTTAATCTGATTTGCTAAACTAAAAATTAACAAGAAAAATTATGCATCTTCCCACCTCCGAATATGATTTATTTAAATTATACCATTTTTTGATTTGAATGTAAATTATAATAATAATTTTGGTGTGATATTTTTTGTTTACTAAAATGTCTATTTAATTTTTATTTTTTAATATGTTCAAAATATTGATTAAAATTAATAAAATAGTTAGGTTTGGTATATTCAAATATTTTTAGTTTTGATTTGTTATAATTTTCAGGAATTTTACTAAATGGGTTGTGTGCAAATTTGTTTTTGAAATCTTTTAATAAGTTTAACATAGAATCATATTTATGTATTCCAATAAATGCTCGGTGCGAAGTTTCTAACCAGTAAAAATTCCCATTTTCTTCAAAAGTTAAAATGGAGTGAGAGTACATACTTTCTAAATAGCATATAAAATATGATTTGATTTTAATATTTTGATTATTAAATAAATATCTAGATAATTCAACTTGGTCAAAGCAAACGCCTATTTTAGTTTTTAAAAGCGCTTTTGGTGATTTTAAAATAAAATATTTTCCAAAATCCATCCAAAAGTTTTCGTCAGTTACTCTGTGAATTTTACCAGATATATCTAAAATTCCATATTGAATATTTTGTTCAAAAAACGTTAGTATCTCTTGGGCTTTTTTAAAAATCATAAAATTTCTCCGAATTATTGTTTTTTAGTACTATTTAGTATATTGTAGTTTAAATAATATTGCAATAATTTTAGTATTGATATTTTTCGGTTTACTAAAATGTCAATGTCTACTTGATTTTGATTTTTTCAATTCTGTGAATTTACGCTTAGACCAAATTAAAAAGATAAATACGTTGTTAAGCATGTTTAGATTTTTTGTTTTACCAATTTTATTTGATTTAAATATATCGTATTTCTTTGTCATTGTTGAAAATTAATGGCATTTGTAGTATAATTTAAAAATAAATATATTTTGGAGACGATGCATTATGAACCAAGCTGAATGTGATAAATTTTTAATTTTAAGAAAAAAGATTATAGAACAAGAATTTAAAAAAATGAATTCTATGCAACAGAAAGCTTTGCTCCAAGTTAATGGCCCTTTGCTTATTTTAGCTGGTGCTGGAAGTGGAAAAACCACTGTTTTAGTAAATAAAATGTTAAGTGCTGTGAAATATGGTACTGCATATTATAGCGAAAATGTTCCGTTAAATATTAATATCAATGATTTAAATGAAATGGAAAAATATTTGAATTTTGAAATAGATGATTCGATAACATATAAAATTTCAGATGAGAAAATTAATCCTTGGAATATTTTAGCGATAACTTTTACAAATAAAGCGGCTTTAGAACTTAAAGAAAGGCTTATTAATTCTCTTGGACAAGAAGGAAAAGAAGTATGGGCACTAACACTTCATGCTATTTGTACAAGAA
>CAYJNP010000073.1:0-4049 GCA_964371665.1 uncultured Eubacteriales bacterium
AAAAATGATAATAAAGAATTCAAAAGAATCATTGTTATTGACAATCCAGGAAAAACATTGCCTTGTGGATGGAATATTGCTTTGATGGAATGTAAAGGTGATATTATTTTAAGGGTTGACGCACATTGTAGATTTCCTGAAAATTTTATAGATTTAAATGTTAGGGCTATAAAATCAGGTGAAAAAATAGTAGGGGGGCAAAGACCTAGTATATGTAAAGAAAAAAGTAATTGGCAAACTTTACTTTTAGCAGAAATATCTTTATTTGGAAGTGGAATTGCTTCTTATAGAAAGAATAGAAAAAGTGGATATGTTGCTAGTTTAGCTCATGCGGCATATTCAAAAGAAATATTTGAAGAAGTTGGAGGATATGATGAAAGATTTGTAAGAACAGAAGATAATGAAATACATAGTAGAATGAAAAAAGCTGGGTATAAATTTTATATGGATAAATCTATTGTATCATATCATTATGCAAGAAATGGATTAAAAAAGATGTGTAAACAAAAATTTTTAAATGGATATTGGATAGCTATTACTTCAATGATTGATTTAAAAGCGTTTTCTCCGTATCATTATGCTCCTTTTTTGTTAGTACTATCTTTTATGGGTTGTTTAGTATTAATGTTGTGTGGAATAGTTTGGCCATTAATTTTTATTACATTGGCTTATATTTTATGTATATTATTAATATCAACATTTACTATATTCGTTAATAAATTTAACATTCAAAATCTTTTACTTCCATTTATATTTATAATATTACATTTTTGTTATGGGATAGGAACTCTTGTAGGATATTTTAAATTTCCATTTTGGTTTTTAAAAAAGCAAAATAAAAAATGCGAAAAAATTGAAATAATTAAACAGTTGTTGAAAAATAATAAAGAGATGTGAGATTACCTCATTTTGTACCTGTGTGTTTTGTGCTATTTTTATTATTTTTTGGAATAGGTTCTTTTTTGTTCTTCAGTAAAGTATATATTTATTTTTGTTATTGCACTTTATTTATTAATGCATATTTTTCTTTTAGAAATAAATAGTAAATAATATTTTAAAAAAAGTTAAATTAATATATGTTCATTTAATACTTCATATATCTTATGGATTAGGATTTTTATGTGGAATTTTCAAATTTTTAAAAACTAAGTTTTAAATATTCAAATTAGATAAACTGTTTTTAGGAAGGTAAAGTTTTAAAAATGAAAGAAGATAAGAAAAAAATATTTTCAGAAAAAGAATTAAGAGAATTGCAACTTAAAAGTTTAGATATGCTACTATATTTTAAAAAAATATGCGAAGAAAATAGTTTATTGTTTTATTTTTGTGGCGGATGTTGTATGGGTGCTTTAAGGTATAAAGGGTTTATTCCTTGGGATGATGATATAGATGTTTTTATGCCTAGATCTGATTATGAAAAATTAAAAGAAATTTGGGATAATGATAATTCTAGATATAAAATAAGTTATCATGATAAAAATTGCATTGATCATATTCTAATACAACATTTATTAAACCGTATCAACAAAATTTAGATATTTGTCATGGAATAGTGTTAGATGTTTTACCTTTAGATGGTTGTCCATCGTCTAGAATTAAAAGAAAAATTCAAAAATTTTGGGCTTTAATTTATTCTTTATATTTAGCTCAGCTTATCCCTGAAAATCATGGGCAATTAATAACATTTTTAGGAGGAGTTTTACTTAATATTATACCGTTCCAAAAAACACGATATAATATCTGGAAATTTGCTGAAAAACAAATGAGTAAATATAAAATAGAAAATTGTGATAAAATTACAGAGCTTTGCGCGGGCCCTCATTATATGAAAAATGAATATCCGAAAGAGGCTTTTAAAAGTGCTATATATAAAGAATTTGAAGGACATTTGTTACCTTTACCAATTGGATATCATGAGTATTTGTCAATAGCTTTTGGTGACTATATGATTCCTCCCCAAAAAGAAAAACAGGTTGCTCATCATGACGTTAAATTTTTTGATTTAAATAATAGTTATAAAAAATATAGGGGAATTTACTATTTAAATGGAGGTAAATAGATTATGATATTTGCAGCAATTTTAGCAGGTGGAATTGGATCTAGAATGAATATTTCAGATATACCAAAACAATTTTTGCCTTTAGGAGATAGACCTATCATTATTCATACAATAGAAAAATTTTTAATGTGTGAAAAATTTGATGAAATCTATATAGGTGTTCATAGTAGTTGGATTTCACATATGTATGATCTTTTAAGAAAATATAATATGGATGATAAAAAAATAATAATAGCGCCAGGTGGAAAAGATCGAAATTCTACTATTTTAAATGTTATTAATGAGATAGAACAAAGTTATGGAGAAAAAGATGATAACATAATAATTACTCACGATGCAGTTCGTCCATTTGTTACTCTTAGAATAATAAATGATAATATTGACGCAGTAAAAAAATATAAAGCTTGTGATACTGTTGTTTCTGCGATAGATACTATAACTGTATCAAAAGAAGGAGAATATATAGATAATATCCCTGATCGTAGATTTATATATCAAGGTCAAACACCTCAAAGCTTTAATATAAAAATGCTTAAAGATTTATATAATGATTTAAAAGATGATGAAAAAACTATTTTAACCGATGCTTGTAAAATTTGTATAGTTAGAAATACTCCCGTTAAACTTGTAAGAGGTGAAATTTCTAATATTAAAATAACAACAGTAAGCGATTATAAAATAGCTCAAGCTATCATTAAGGAGGGACACAAAGTTTGATTAATTATGTGTATCAGCTTGTGAGTCCAAAAGTTTTTTCTGTTAAATATCAGGAGGTGAATTTTTCACAAGGAGTTATAATAAAACCGTTATATATGGCAATTTGTCATGCTGATCAGAGATATTATTTGGGCAATCGTGATTCTAGAATATTAAATAAAAAACTTCCCATGGCTCTTATTCATGAATGTTGTGGAGAAGTTGTTTATGATAGTTCTAAGGGATTTAAAGTTGGGCAAAAGGTTGTGATGGTTCCAAACACACCTACAACAAATGATGCTGTTATATATGAAAATTATAGATTAGGATCATATTTTCTTTCAAGTGGTTATGATGGATTCATGAGAGAATTTGTTGTGATAGATTCTAATAGAATTGTACCATTTGATAACATTAATCTTAAAATTGCTAGTATCACAGAGTTTATAAGTGTTAATATGCATAGTGTTGAAAGATTTGAAAAATTTTCACATATTAAAAGAGATGTTATAGGAATTTGGGGAGACGGTAGTTTAGCTTATGTGTTATCATGTATACTTAAGTGGAAATTTCCTAAATCTAAAATAGTTGTAGTTGGAAAGGATGTTAGAAAACTTTCTTTGTTTGCATTTGTAGATACAACATATTTAGCAGATAATTTGCCAAGCGATTTTAGAATTGATCATGCATTTGAATGTGTGGGAGGGGAAGGAAGCTATTATGCTATTGATGATATTATTAAGCATATAAATCCACAAGGAAGTGTTATACTTATGGGAGTAAGTGAAAATAAAGTTTCTATTAATACCCGTGATATATTAGAAAAAGGGTTAAGTTTTGTGGGATCAAGCAGATCTGGAATTGATGATTTTAGGGAGTCTATAAAATTTATGGCGAATAAGGACATTCAAAATCGGTTAGAAGTTATAATATGTGAAGATAAACCTGTTTTAAATATAGACGATATCCATAGAGTATTTAATACAGATTTAAATACTCCATTTAAAACAGTATTTAAGTGGGGATTGTAAGGGGAATAGCTTTGAAAAAAATATGTTTTTTTATTAGCCAATTAGAAAAAAGAGGAGGGGCAGAGAATGTATTAGTAAATTTAGCTAATGAATTTAGTTTAAAATACGAAGTAAGCATAATAGTTCTTTATAGTGATCCTAATAAAATATCGTATGATATTTCTCCTAAAATTAAAGTTATTTATTTGAATAGGTCTGAAATACGTGTAAGGAAGATGATTTTTAAATGTGGAATTGATATAATAAAGTTTATTAATAAAAAT
>CAYJNP010000074.1:0-360 GCA_964371665.1 uncultured Eubacteriales bacterium
ATCTGAAAAGGAATCTGAATTAAATATATAATATTATTAAGTTTGTCTAATTTATTTTAATAAAAATTTTTCTTTATATTTTATAAGTTAAACGAATTTAGTTGTAAAATAAAGTTAATTAAAAGGAAAATTTTATATGATTGATATTAATAAAAAATATATTGATGAGATCAATAAGGCATTGGAAACTTATTTTGTAAATGATAATAAATATTATAGTGATTTATATGAATCTATGAAATATAGTTTATTGTTACCTGGGAAGAGAATTCGACCTATTTTGATGTTAGAATTTTGCAAGTTATGTGGGGGTAATATTGAAGATGCGATTCCCTTTGCTTGTGCGATAGAAATGATTCA
>CAYJNP010000074.1:370-2754 GCA_964371665.1 uncultured Eubacteriales bacterium
ATTCATACTTATTCTCTTATTCATGATGATCTTCCATGCATGGATAATGATTGTATGAGAAGAGGTAAAAAAGCAAATCACATTTTGTTTGGAGAAAATATTGCGTTATTAGCTGGAGATAATTTAATAATTTTAGCACTTGAGGTTATGTTTAAAAAAAGTATAGTTAGTAAAATAGGGTTAATAAATAGTATTGAAATTTTGAGGGTTTTAACTAAAGAATCAAAAAAAATGATAGAAGGACAAGTTATAGATTTAAAAAGTGAGGGGAAAAATGTATCCATAGATATATTAAAACAAATGGATGAAAGGAAAACATGTGCGTTAATATCTGCTGCTTGCGAAATAGGTTGTATCGTTGCTAATGCAACAGAAGAAGAAAGAAATTTATCAAAAAAATTTGCTAACTATATAGGTTTGGCATTTCAAATTATGGATGATATTTTAGATATTACTTCAGACGAAAAAATATTAGGAAAACCTATTAAAAGTGATATTGAAAATAATAAATGTAATTATGTTTCTATTTTAGGAATATCTGAGTGCAAAACACTTGTTAATGAATATACAGATGAAGCTTTAAAAGTTTTAAAAGTTTTTAAAGGGGATACTACCTATATAGAAAACATAGCAATTTATTTGACAAATAGGAAAAAATAAATTCAATTATAAGGATGGTTGTTAAATGTCGACTGATGATATTTTAAATACGATTAAATCTCCTAGAGATTTAAAAAAAATTTCTATAAAAAAACTTCAAAAACTTTGTGATCAAATAAGAGATAAACTTGTTGGAACCATTTCTAAAACAGGAGGGCATCTTGCTTCTAATTTAGGTGTGGTAGAATTAACGGTTGCTTTACATAAAGTTTTTGATACGCCAAATGATAAAATTGTTTGGGATGTTGGGCATCAATGTTATGCTCATAAAATGATTACAGGGCGGCTTAAAGATATAGATACTATTAGACAAGATGGAGGAATATCAGGATTTCCGAAACGAAGCGAAAGTGCATATGATTCTTTTAATTCGGGGCATAGTAGCACATCTGTATCTGCAGCGTTTGGGTTGGCTAAAGCTAAAGAATTAAAAGGAGAAGATGGCCATATAATAGCGGTTATAGGAGATGGATCATTAACTGGTGGACTTGCTTATGAAGGGCTAAATAATGCGGGAAGGTTTAAAAAAAATTTTATAGTTATATTAAATGATAATAATATGTCTATATCTATAAATGTAGGATCTATAGCAAGCCATTTATCAGAAGTAAGAGCTAGGCCAGGCTATATAAAGGTAAAGAATAATGTTCAAGATATCTTACACAATACACCTTTAGTTGGGGATTCTATAAGAAATTTTGTTAAAAAATCTAAAGATACTTTAAAAGTTGCGATATATAATAAGACTTTATTTGAAGATTTGGGTTTTTTTTTACTATGGTCCCTTTGATGGACATGACATTTCTAAATTAGTTAAAATTCTTGAAACTGCAAAGAAAATTAACGGACCAGTCTTAATACATATTGTTACAACTAAAGGCAAAGGTTATAAATTTGCTGAAAGAGATCCTAAGAGTTATCATGGAATATCTTCTTTTGATATAAAAACGGGTGAATGTATATTAAAAAAGGCATGTTTTTCTGATCAAGTGGGGAGTAGACTTTGTGAAATTGCCCAAAAAGATAATAGAATTTGTGCAATTACAGCGGCGATGAAATCGGGGACAGGATTAAAAGAATTTTCTAAAAAATATAAAAATAGGTTTTTTGATGTAGGAATAGCAGAGGGACATGCAATTACTTTTGCAGGAGGACTTTCTGCGGGAGGGTTATTTCCATTTTTTGCGGTTTATTCAAGTTTTTTGCAAAGAGCTTATGACCAAATAATACACGATGCTGCTTGCCAAAAATTTAAGATTGTTATTGGGATTGATAGAGCTGGTATTGTTGGAGAAGATGGAGAAACACATCAAGGAGTTTTTGATGTGTCTTTTCTAAATTCGATTCCTAATGTTACTATACTTTGTCCTTCATATTATGATGAGCTTAATCAAATGCTGAAAAAAGCTTTTTATGAATATTCTTCAGTTGTAGCAATAAGATATCCTAGAGGAGGGGAGCTTTTTAAACCAAGTGATTTTAAATGTAGTGGAAAAAGTTTTGATGTTTATTCAGATCAAATGACTGATATTGTTATAGTTACATATGGAAGATTATTTTCGTTGGCGTGTATAGCAAAAGAAAAATTATGTAAACTTGGAATTAATGTTGCAATTATAAAAATAAATGTTATAAAACCTTTATCAAAAGAAATTATAGAGCTTATTAATAGATATAATAAAATATTTTTCTTTGAAGAGGGTATGAAATGTGGAGGAATCGCA
>CAYJNP010000074.1:2764-3958 GCA_964371665.1 uncultured Eubacteriales bacterium
GCAGAACATTTAAGAACAAAACTTTCTGATTTGAATTTTACAGGTAAATATTTTATAAGTGCTATAGAAGATATATATATTAAGCATGCTTCCGTACAAAATATACTTAAATCTCTTGAATTAGATGCTGAAGGAATGATTCATACTATTGTATCGGAGTGTAAAAATTGAAACAAAAAAATAGATTAGACTATTTAATATATAAATTTGGATTTGCGGAAAGTCGAGAAAAATCAAAGGCTATTATTATGGCGGGTTTAGTTTATGTGAATAATCAAAAATCTGATAAACCAGGTTCAATGTATGATGAAACGGTTAAAATTGAAGTTCGAGGGAAACCAACTCAATTTGTAAGTCGAGGGGGTTTAAAATTAGATAAAGCTGTTAAAAATTTTGATATAAAATTAAAAGATAATGTATGTATAGATGTAGGTGCATCAACTGGTGGATTTACTGATTGCATGCTTCAAAATGGTGCGAAAAAAATTTATGCTGTAGATGTAGGATATGGACAATTATCATGGAAACTTAGAATTGATAATCGAATTATAAATTTAGAAAGAACAAATATTAGATATATAACAAAAAAAGAAATTCCTGACAAAGTAGATTTTATTAGTATAGATGTTTCATTTATATCTTTGTGTTTGGTATTACCTGTTATAAAAAAGTTTATGAAAGATGGTGCAAAAGCATTATGTTTGGTGAAACCTCAGTTTGAGGCAGGTAGAGCAAAAGTTGGAAAAAATGGGGTAGTAAAAGATATTAATGTGCATATTGAAGTTATGAAAAATATAAAAACATTTGTTTTATTTAATGGATTTAATATAAAAAATTTTGATTTTTCTCCTATTAAAGGTCCTAGAGGTAATATAGAATATTTAATATATTTAGAAAAATCAAAAGAGAATTTTGGGGAAATTTTGGATGACAAAATAAATCATGTTATTGAAAGTTCTCATATTGAACTTAATAGATAAAATATGAAAAATTAAATTAATTTAATATATTTTTTTAAATATTTTTAATTTTTAAGTAATTTTTATTTTTTGTTTGGTTATGCTATGAGCGATTGTTTTTAAATTGTTATTGTGAAATTTTATCAAATTTTGTAATATCATACTTGACATTATAAATACAAAGTAGCATAATCATCGTGTTTGGAATATTTTAATATAAAAATCATTAATATGA
>CAYJNP010000075.1:0-655 GCA_964371665.1 uncultured Eubacteriales bacterium
CATTGAACTACACCCGCAAATTAACAACCGAGATATATCTTATCATAACACTTTTTATATGTCAATAATTTTATTTAGATTTTTATTTTAAAAGAAATAATAAAATAAATCTTTAAATGTATAATGTTAATAAATCTATTGATTTTTTAAAAATGTGTAATGTTTTTGATGTAGATATGTCAAAGAGAATATTGACATAATTTAAATGTCATGATACTATGATAGGGCCGCTTATTTAGGGTTAATTTAAAAGAAAGCAATTAGCTTCGCCTTTAAATAGCGAGATTTAAGAAAAGGCAGGTGCCTATTTTAATATGTATGCAATTATAGAAACAGGTGGAAAACAATATAAAGTATCTCCTGAAGAAGTTATCTTTATTGAAAAACTTTCAGATTCAAAAGAAGGGGATATTGTTGATTTTAAAGTTATAGCAGTTAATGTTGATAATGGATTAGTATATGGAAGCCCTTATTTAGATAACGCTAAAGTTTCTGGAGAAGTTTTAAAAAATGGTAAATCTAAAAAAATTACTGTTTTTACCTATAAACCTAAGAAAAATTCCAAACGTAAGATGGGACATAGACAACTATATACTAAAGTTCAAATAAAAGAAATTAGAAATTAATCAATGATTAATGTGAATTTTTTATTAAA
>CAYJNP010000075.1:665-3948 GCA_964371665.1 uncultured Eubacteriales bacterium
AATAAAGATGAAGAAATTTTAGGGTTTAAAATAAAGGGGCATGCTGGTTTAAAAGAATCAGGAAAAGACATCGTATGTGCTGCCGTATCTTCGTGTGTATATATGGTGATTAATACTTTAACTGAGATTTGTTTTATAAAACCAAGTTTATTAGTTAAACATGATGGATTTATTAATTTTAAGATTTTAAAAGAAGATTTTTATAAATGTAAAGAATTGTTATTAGGATTTAAAATTCATATAGTTTCTCTTTCAAAAGTTTATTGTAAAAATATTATTGTGAATTATACGGAGGTGTAAAATATGCTTAATATAGATATTCAATTATTTGCTCATAAAAAAGGTATGGGTTCTACTAAAAATGGTCGTGATTCTGAATCCAAAAGATTAGGGGTTAAACGTGCTGACGGTCAGGTTGTGCTTGCAGGAAATATTTTAGTTAAACAAAGAGGAACACATATTCTTCCAGGCCAAAATGTTGGAAAGGGCTCTGATGATACTTTATTTGCTTTGATAGATGGAAAAGTTAAATTTGAACGTAAAGGCAGAGATCGTAAACAAGTTAGTGTTTATTTAGCTGATTAATTTTTTGCAAAATAAATATAGTTTAGTTGTATTTTAATATTTTATTTCTTGCTATGATTATTTTAAAGAGGAGTTAGTAGTTGTGTCTTTTACAAAAATAGATCTAGATTTATGGGATAGAAAATATTATTATAACTATTTTATGAATGAAAAAAATAAAATGAGATGCAGGGTTGGGATGACTGCTCAAATTGATATAACAAATCTATTATATCAAATAAAAAGTAGAAAACTTAGATGTTATCCTACTTTTACATATTTAATTTCTAGAGTTTTAAATAATCATGAAGAGTTTAAAATATCAATAAGAGATAATACACTTATTGTGTGGGATAAATTAAATGTAAGATATCCTATGTTTAATAAAGAAAATCAAAATCTGACTTCTATATGGCTTGAATACAATGAAAATTTTCAAAAATTTTATAGTGACGCTATAAATGATATAGAAAAATATAGTGGAATAAAAAGCATGTTTGCAAAAGATAAAATGCCTGATAATTTCTATGACATAACATCAATTCCTTGGGTGAGTTTTACAGATTTTCAGTTAGATCTATATAATGTAGATGGAACGTGGTTAGCGCCATTTGTTGCCATTGGGAAATTTTTTAAAAGCTATGATAAGAAAATTTTATTACCAGTTCATATAAAAGTTCATCATGCAACGTGCGATGGTTATCATATTGGTGTATTTTTTAATGAATTACAAGAACTGTGTGGAAAATTTTAAGTATTTTGATATATACAAAAGGGAAGCATTTGCTGTTTTTTATAGCAAATGCTTATTGTTTATTAGCTTAAAATTTAATTTTTAAATAATATTATTAATTAAAATGGGAAATATAAATTTCGTAACAAAAAATATTATTTAGTGGAGGTATTAATATATGAAGTGTTCACTAGGATTAGGAGCTGGGATGGTGGCTGGAATGTTGGTTGGTTATATGGGAAGTCAATTTATAAAAAATGAAAAGCAAATGAAAAAAAAGGCTAATAAAGCTATTAATGCAGTTGGAGATTTAATAGAAAATGCTCAATGTATGTTTAAATAATCTTTTGATAACGTTTAAAAAAATCATTGTTGATTTCTCAGCAATGACTTTTTTTAAAAAAACGTTTTTATTGACACTGGTTAATTCCATAAAACTCTTTTGTATCATTATTTCTAATAACTGTAGATTTATTTTTTTCTAGTAACATTGTTATATCATATAAATTTATCCATATTTCATTATTAGATTCTTTTTGACTTTCATCAAAAATTAATTCCAACCCTAAATGCAAATGAGTTTTTTCAATATTGTTTGTATTTTCTTTAGAGCTATATCCAGTTCTCCCTACATATCCAATAACATCACCAGCATTAACTAACTTTCCTTCTGATATATCAATATGATATGGTCTATTTTGCCTTAAATGAGCATAATAATAATATCTTTTACGATCTAAGCTCCTAATTCCTATTCGCCATCCTCCATATTGATTCCAACCTATTATTTCAATATTTCCCGATTCAATAGCAACTACAGGTGTTCCAACAGCAGCCATTAAATCATGTCCTAAATGAGGACGTTTATATCCATATTCTCTCGAAGCTCCAAAATCATCACAATGAGAAAAAGGAAAAGTCTTAGCTATTGGGGAATATACTTTTAGTCCATATTTTTCATTAGAATTTTGATCCTTGTAATTCCCTAAAAACTCTCCTAAAATAGCATTATATGCTTCGTAATAGTAGTTATAGTGTTTCATTTCAGAAATTAATTCTTCAATATTTGATCCGTTTGTTATTTTATCTACGATTTCATCCATATCTTTTTCTTTATAGTTTTTAAAGTCTCCACCATATTTGGAAGCTAAAAAAGCTAATATTTCTATCCAATTAATTGGTTTTTCTTTTTCGTGAGATTCAATATCTATATTCATGGATTTTTCTAATGCATGAAATGGTACATTAAATTCTACGTATTTTATATAATCTCTTTTTTCTGTATTATCATTTTGAACATTACTTTCTTTATATTTTTTAAAGTTAAAATTACTTATAAAAGTACTACTAATAATCATAATAACAAAAAGTAAAAAGACAAATACAAAACTTTTTTTTATTCTAATAATCAAAAAATCACCTACATATACAACTATCAAATTTTTCACTTAATTTATATGCAAAATGATTTTTAAATAGTATATTATTTATCTATTTGAATCGGGATGCTCTCCTGTTTTTATATATATAACCCATTCAGCTATATTAGTACAATGATCACCTATTCTTTCGATATATTTGTTTATAAATATTAAACTCATTTCTTTTAAAATATCTTGTGTTCCATCATTTATATCTTCACAAATGTCATAAACAATTTTTGAATACTTTTCATCAATATTTCGATCATTTTGACAAATTTGAAAGGCCGAATCTACATCCAGTAAACTTAATGTTTTCATGGTATTTTCAAATATTTCATGTACCTCGATTAATAAATGTTCTATTTCATCTAAACATGGACTTTTTTCATTAAACCCGTCATTAATTAATATCTCACAAATATCAGCACACTGATCAGCAATTCTTTCAAGATCGGTTATTATTTTAAGACATCCCGTTATAGCTCTTAAATCACCTGCTATTGGCTGTTCCAAAGCAAATAAGTTAATACAAAATTGTTCGATTGAATGCTCTATTTTATCT
>CAYJNP010000076.1:0-3943 GCA_964371665.1 uncultured Eubacteriales bacterium
TATTTTTATATTTTAAATTATTTATTTAATTATTTTTATTTCTTATTGATTATTTCTTTATTTATTTCAGAAAGATATTTTTTTAAAATTGTTTCAATAAAATTAGAAAGTGATCGATTTTCAATTTCTGCATAATATTGTAATTCATCTATCATTTCTTGGCTAAATCTGAAACTAAATACTTTTTTCTCGATCCCCAATTAATATCACCTCTTAAAATATTTTATTATACCATAATATATTCAATCAAAGTTTACATTGTATTACTAAAAAATACAATGGATCTTAATTGGTAAATTATACTATATTTTATTTAAAATGTAAATTAAAAGGTAAATATAAAAAAATTATAATATATATATTAGTTATATATATATTGAATAAAATAAGATGCAAGTCGTTAGTAAAAATATAATTATGATATTTTTATTGAAAAGTATAGCATATTACGGTATAATATCAAAGTTATATAAGTAAATAAGCATAGGAGAAAAGTATGTATATAAGAAATAATTTAAGAAATATTGCTATTATTGCTCACGTTGATCATGGTAAAACCACTTTAGTAGATCAACTTTTAAAACAAAGTGGAATTTTCAGATCAAATGAATATGTTGCTAATAGAGTTATGGATTCTGGTGATTTAGAAATAGAAAGAGGAATTACGATACTTTCTAAAAACACAGCAGTTATGTATAACGATATTAAAATTAATATTATTGATACTCCTGGTCATGCCGATTTTGGAGGAGAAGTTGAAAGAATATTAACAATGGTAGATGGAGTTCTTCTTTTAGTTGATGCTTTTGAAGGGTGCATGCCACAAACTAGGTTTGTTCTTAAAAAGGCTTTAGGGTTAAAAAAGAAACCATTAGTGGTTGTAAATAAAGTTGATAGGCCAGGAGCTCGACCATTAGAAGTTGTAGACGAGGTATTGGATTTATTCATAGAATTAGGAGCAGATGAAAGCCAATTGGATTTTCCTGTAGTTTATGCATCTAGTAAAGATGGATACGCTTCTTTTGATGCGCATAGTTTTGGAGTTGATATGAACCCTTTATTTGAAGCCATTGTTAATGAAGTTTCTTCACCAAAAGGTGAAATCGAAGAACCTTTACAAATTTTATTTTCAAATATAGACTATGATGAATATGTTGGAAGAATAGGAATAGGCAGAGTAGAAAGAGGTAAAGTTGAATCTGGGCAAAATGTTGTTTTATGTAGAAGAGATGGAAGTACTAAAAATGTTAAGATTTCAAAATTATATCAATTTGAAGGATTAAATAGAATTGAAACAAGCTCTGCTGCATTAGGAGATATCATTGCTGTTTCTGGAATTTCAGATTTAAATATTGGAGAAACAGCTTGTTCGATCGATAAAATTGATCCACTTCCTTTTGTTAAAATTGACGAACCAACTGTTTCGATGTTATTTATGGTCAATAATAGTCCGTTTGCAGGAAAAGAAGGCAAATTTGTAACATCGAGAAATTTAAGAGAAAGATTATTTAAAGAAATTGAAACTAATGTTGCAATGAAAATTGAAGAAACAGATTCTGCAGATACATTTAGAGTTTCCGGAAGAGGCGAGTTACATCTTTCAATTTTGATAGAAACTATGAGACGTCAAAATTATGAATTTCAAGTTTCTAGACCTAAAGTTATTATGAAAGAAATAAATGGGAAACAACATGAACCTATTGAATTGTTAATGATTGAAGTTCCTGAAAATTATGTTGGAGCAGTTATGGAAAAATTAGGAGCTCGAAAAGCTGAATTTATTAATATGGTAACTAGAAACACTGGAATTACTCATTTAGAATTTAAAATACCATCAAGATGTTTAATGGGCTATAGATCAGAATTTTTATCAGATACAAATGGAAATGGTATTATGAATCATATTTTTGAGTGTTACGATCAATATAAAGGAGAAATAATGGGGAGACCAAATGGTTCTTTAGTTGCTCATGAAACTGGAGAAACAACTGCTTATGGACTATTTTCAGCTCAAGATCGTGGGAAATTATTTATTGGTGCTGGTGTGCCAGTTTATGAAGGTATGGTTATTGGGATGAGCCCTAAATGTGATGATATAATTGTTAATATTTGTAAGAAAAAACATGTAACAAATATGAGAGCTTCTGGATCTGACGAAGCTTTAAAATTAGTTCCACCATCAATACTTAGTTTGGAACAATCTCTTGAATTTATAACAGATGATGAATTAGTTGAAGTAACTCCTAAAAATATTAGAATTAGAAAATCTGTTCTTTCTAAAGAACTAAGACTTAAAAAACTTAAAAAACAATAAAAATTCAACAATTTTTGTATATTAAGGAGATTAAGATGAATTTTAATAGTAGTGTTATGAATCTTAATGAGAAAAATGGAGTTTATTATTTAAGCTTTAAAAAACTAGAAAAATATAAATTTATTAATCATGCTTTTTCAACTAAAATTGGAGGAGTTAGTAAGAATGAATTTAAATCTATGAATTTAGGGTTTAAGAGTGGCGATTATAAAGAAAATGTTATTAAAAATTATAATATTTTTTGTAATGCTACTGGATTTGATATTGAAAGTTTAGTAGCGTCAAATCAAGATCATAATACTAATATTAGAATTGCTTCATCTGAAGACAGAGGAATTGGTATATATAAAGATCATGATATAAAAAGTATAGACGGATTGATAACTGATACTCCAGAGGTGACTCTTGTAACATATTTTGCAGATTGTGTTCCGATTTACTTTATTGACCCTATAAAAAAAGTTATAGGATTAGCTCATTCTGGTTGGAAAGGAACAGTAAAATTCCTGGGTTCTAAAATGATAGAAAAAATGCAAGAAACATATCATTGTAATAAATATGATATTATCTGTGCGATTGGACCTTGTGTTGGATTTTGTTGTTTTGAAGTTGATAAATTTGTTTATGATAAATTTTATAATATGAATAATATAGATATTTCGAAGTTTTCAAAAAAATTATATAATGAAAAATATATTATCGATTTAAATGGAGTTAATCAGCAGATACTATTAAATATTGGAATATCAGAAGCTAACATAATTTTGAGTGATGTTTGTACCAAATGTAATAA
The DNA here is from genome assembly GCA_964371665.1 of uncultured Eubacteriales bacterium. Classification (GTDB taxonomy): domain Bacteria; phylum Bacillota; class Clostridia; order Oscillospirales; family Acutalibacteraceae; genus CAYJNP01. Next base: position 3,108 of record CAYJNP010000076.1, read on the forward strand.
AGATTTATTGTTTTCACATAGAGATATGGGTTTTAAAAGAGGATCTTTATGTGCTATGATGTCTATAGAAAAATAAAATTGGAGGTAAATAAGTTTCTATGAGTATTTTAAATAATAAAAAATGTGTTAGGGAAGAAAAAATAAAAAAATTTAATCTTCCCAGATATTCAATTTTAGAAGAGATATTAAATGCTATTACTCATGGAATTGGAGCTGGAATTGCAATTGTAGCTATTGTTTTGTTTCCTGTTTTTTGTGAACGGAATGTAAAGACTATTACATGTTTAACTATATATTCTAGTACACTTTTTATTTTATATATAGTTTCAACTTTATATCATGCATTAGGAATAAATAAAGCGAAAAGGATATTTCGTATTTTAGATCATTGTTGTATATTTTTATTAATAGCCGGTACATATACTCCTATAACACTTCTTATGTTACCTAAAAAATTAGGATGGATATTATTTGGATTGATTTGGGTTACAGCGATTATTGGAATTATTCTTAATTCTATTGATTTAAAAAAATATTCAAAATTTTCAATGGGATGCTATATAAGCATGGGTTGGTGTGTGATATTTGCAATTAAACCTATTATGGAAGCTTTTAGTTCTTTTCAATTAATTTTATTGTTTGTTGGTGGAATTTGTTATACTTTAGGTGCTGTTATTTATGCTAAGGGCAAAAAAGCTAAATATATGCACTCGTTGTGGCATGTATTTGTTTTAGGCGGAAGTATTTTTCATTTTTTTATGATTTTTAATTTTGTTGTAAGCTAATATGAAAAAATTTATAAATGAGTTTAAAGAATTTGCTTTAAGGGGAAATGT
>CAYJNP010000077.1:0-1458 GCA_964371665.1 uncultured Eubacteriales bacterium
ATTTATTGTGCAATATTGAAAACTCTGATATATCCAATTTTGAAATACAACAAAATGTAAAAGTATGTTTTCCATTAACTACTTCGCAAGAAATACCAGCTAAAGTTGAATGTATAAATAAAGATAATAATAGTTCTTGTTTAATTTTATCTGTAGACTATATAAATAAAGAATTAGCTGCCATTAGAAATGAAGATATAATATTAAATATTCAAACTTATAACGGAATACTTATTAGCAAAAATGCTCTACATGAAAACATATTAAAGAAAAGCGTTGTAGATGAAAACAACAATGAATTTATAAAAGAAGAAAAAGTAAAAGGAGTTTATGTTTTAAGCGGAAAAAAATTAATATTTAAGCATATAATTCCACTATATATGAATGAAAATTATATTATTTGTGATGAAAATCCAAATGAAAATGATTTATTTACTGAAGATACTTTAAAAACCTATGACGATATTGTTATTTCAGGAAAAAATTTATATCATGGAAAGGTTATTAAATAGATTATGAATGATATTTTTTACAATTTAGAAGAAAACTATAAAAAAATCAAAGAAAATATTTTAGAAGCTCAACTTAAATCTGGAATAAAGAGAGATAAAATTGTTCTATTAGCTGCAACAAAAAATATTCCCGCTAACGTTATAAATCATGCAATATCTTTAGGAATTAATAATATAGGTGAAAATAATTCACAAGAGCTTATTTCTAAATATGAATTAATTAATAAAGAAAAAGTTAATATTAATATGATTGGACATTTGCAAACAAACAAAGTTAAAAAAATTATTAATAAAGTTAGCATGATTCAGTCTGTAGATTCAATCAAATTAGCGAATGAAATTTCAAAATTTTCTAAAAATAATAATATTACTTCTAATATATTAATTGAAATTAATATAGGAAAAGAGCCAAATAAATCTGGAATTTTAAAGGAAAATTTAGATGAGTTGTTGATTAATGTGTCGAAATTAAGCAATATTAAAATAAAAGGGCTAATGGTAATTCCACCTTTTTGTAAAGAAATTCCAAAATCAAGGTCATATTTTTCGGATGTTTATAAGATTTTTATTGACATAAAAGGAAAAAAATTGGATAATGTAGAAATAGATATTTTGTCTATGGGGATGTCAAACGATTATGTAGAGGCAATTTTGCAAGGATCAACGATGGTTCGCATAGGTTCCTCATTGTTTGCTCCTAGAATATAACATTTGGAGGTTTTTTATGTCTAGTATAGTTCAAAAATTTAAAGATATGTTGGTACCACCTGAAGATGAATTTGATAGTATTGATAATAATCAAATGAAAATCAACTCAGAACAAATGGATTCTGCACAAATTGATATTTCTTCTAAAACATCTAAAACACACTCTAATAATAAAGTTGTTAATATACATACCACCGCAAAATTACAAGTGGTTTTATATAAGCCTGAAAAATTTGGG
>CAYJNP010000077.1:1468-2457 GCA_964371665.1 uncultured Eubacteriales bacterium
AAATAGTGATGCATCTAGAAGAATTGTTGATTTTTTAAGTGGTGTAGCTTATGCTAATGGAGGGAAAATCAAAAAAGTTTCTACTGCTACATTTGTTATAACTCCTTATAACGTTGATTTAACCGGTGAAGATTTTTTAGATGAGCTAGAAAATAACGGGGTTTATTTTTAAGTACATTATATATTGAATAAATATAAAAGGAAGTGCTGAGCTAATGCTAACAATTGATGACATAAAATATATAAGCTTTAAAAAGTCTAATATGCGCGGATATAAATCAGATGAAGTGGATGCTTTTATTGATAATGTTGAAAAAACAGTTGAAAAATTAATTTCTGAAAAAGAAGCACTTGAAAGAAAACTTTCAGTTTTAGCTTCTAAAGTAAAAGAATACAAGGCTAATGAAGAATGTGTTAAAGATACATTGATAAATGCTCAAAAACTTTCTGAAGCCTCTTTAAAAGAAGCTTATCAAAAATCAGAATCTATTGTTGAATCCGCAAAAAGGACTTCTGATAATATGATAAAAAAAGCTAATTTAGAAGCAAAAGATATTTTATCTGAAACAAAAAATAATTTAGAAACAAAAAAAATGGAATATCATGAATTAAAAAAAGAAGTGTCCAACTTTAGGAGTACTTTATTAAAAACATATAAAGATCACTTAAAAACCATAAATGCATTACCTTCTTTAGATAGACCTATTAAACTATCAGATTCAGCAAAACCTGATAGTGATACTAGTTCTTCTATCAACTCCAATAGTGAAAAAAGAGAAACTAATAATAAAAATAATAATTCATCAGATATTTCCATTGAAGGTAGTATGGATAAAGTTAATGAACAAGTTAATAAGATTTTAAAAGACGAAAATTTTATTAGTAAAAACAATTTTAATTTTAATAATAATGATAAAGATACAATAAACAAATTTTCAAAGTTAGAATTTGGTCGAAATTGTAATTTAGTTGAATCACCGTTGGATCTT
>CAYJNP010000077.1:2467-3910 GCA_964371665.1 uncultured Eubacteriales bacterium
TCTTTTTAAAAAGAAATAAATAAATTTTTATATATTTGAATGGGGTTTTGTTAATGTCTACTGACTACAATTTAACACTTAACTTACCCACCACAAAGTTTTCTATGAGAGCTGGGCTTCCTGAAAAGGAGCCCTTAATTTTGTGTACGTGGGAAAATGATGATTTATATAGCAATCTAATGGAAAGAAATAAAGAAAAACCTTTATATGTATTGCATGATGGCCCACCTTATGCAAATGGCAATATACATTTAGGCCACGCTTTAAATAAAATACTTAAAGATTTTATAGTTAGGTATAAAAATATGTCTGGATATAATTCACCTTTTGTTCCAGGCTGGGATACTCATGGACTACCTACAGAATTAAAATCTCGTGAAAAAATTGGCGTTGATAAATTTAATAAATTATCAGATATTGAATTAAGAAAAACTTGCAAAGAATTTGCTAATAAATATATCGAAGATCAAAAATCACAATTTAAACGTTTAGGTGTTATAGGTGATTGGGATAACCCTTATATTACTTTACAAAAATCTTATGAGGCTAAACAAATAGAAATTTTTTCAGAAATGGCTTGTGATGGACATATATATAGAGGCCTTAAGCCTGTATATTGGTGCTCTGAATGCAAAACAGCCCTAGCTGAAGCAGAAATAGAATATTCTGAAGATGAGTGTGATTCAATATTTGTAAAATTTCAAGTTTTAGCTGATGGCGCTAAATTTCGCAGAAAAGGTGCTAATTTAAATAATACATATTTTATAATTTGGACTACTACAACTTGGACTTTACCTGGTAATGTTGCTGTTTGTGTTGGTGCTAATTTTGATTATGTATTAATAAAATATAAATCTGAATTTTATATTATAGCTGAATCTCTTTATAAAGATTGCATGAATAAAGCTAAAAAAGAAAATTATGAAATCATAGGAAAATTTAAGGGTTCGGAGCTTGAAAATATGAAATTAAAGCATCCTTTTTTGAATAGGGATTCTTTAGTTATAGTTGGAAATCATGTTACGCTTGAAGCTGGTGTGGGTTGTGTTCATACTGCACCTGGGCACGGTATTGAAGATTTTGAAGTGTGTAAAAATTATCCTTCATTACCTATTGTTGTTCCTGTTGATAATGAAGGCAGGCTTACAGATGAAGCTGGTTCTTTGTTTAAAGGACTTGATATTAAAACTGCTAATGAAAAAATTTGTAATTATTTAAAGGATAAAAATCTTTTATTTAATATTGAAAAAATAATTCATCAGTATCCCCATTGTTGGAGATGTAAAAATCCTATTTTATTTAGAGCTACAAAGCAATGGTTTTGTTCTATAAACAATTTAAAAGATAAAGCTATATCAGCGATCACCTCCGTAAATTGGATTCCATCTTGGGGAGAAGATAGAATTATTTCTATGATAAAAGATCGAAAAGACTGGTGTATTT
>CAYJNP010000078.1:0-1293 GCA_964371665.1 uncultured Eubacteriales bacterium
AAACTATTGTTTAGAGTTAATAAATGAGTTTGTTTTTAAAATTCCAAGTATAAGTGGGATTTTAAAAGATTCTACAATTATTTTAAATGATAATTTGTTGACAATATCATTAAAAAATGGCGGAAATGATCTTTTAAAAGCAAAAAAAATTGATAAAATGCTTATAAATATTATTAAAGATGAGTTTTCAATTAATTTGAAAGTAGATATAAAAGGAAAATTAAAAGTTGATGAAGAAACTTGTAAATATATAAAAGATCAAAATATAAAAATTGAAAAACAAAAAAGAGAAACTATAATGGAAGAAATTGATTTATATGAAATGAATATGGAATTTGCAAAACAAAAAATAAAACTAGATTCTAAGAACAATAAGCATACTATAAATATTAGAGAAAATCAAAATTTGGTACCTAATATTATAAATTCTACGGTTAAACCTTTATATGGAAATTTAATTAAAAATTCTCCAACAAAAATTAAAACAATTGGAGTAGACTCAGGAAATGTTATTGTTTGGGGAGATATTTTTAATATTAGCGTAAGAGAAACTAAAGATAAGCGAAGAAAAATATATTCTATTTATATAACCGATTATACAGGATCTATAATTTTAAAAATCATAGAAGAAAAAGAAAAATGTAAGGCGCTTGATTTAATAAATAAAGATGATACAATTTTAACAAAAGGTGAAATAAATTATGATAAATATGATCGTGAAATAGTATTAAGGCCTAAAAGTATATGTAGAGTTAATAAAGTAAAAATTATTGATGATGCAGAAAAAAAGAGAGTAGAACTTCATTTACATACAAATATGTCTGCAATGGATGGAGTTAATTCAGTAGATAAAATGATTCAACGTGCATATGAATGGGGACATAAGGCAATTGCTATTACTGACCATGGGGTTGCACAAGGATTTCCTGATGCTATGAATACTATTAATAGCATTAAAAAATTAGGTTCTGATATGAAAATTATATATGGAATTGAAGCATATTTTGTTGACGATATGGTTGAAGTTGTATCTGGAAATTCCGATATGCCTTTAGAAGGTGAATTTATATGTTTTGATATTGAAACTACTGGTCTTAGTGCAAAAACTGAGCGCATTACTGAAATAGGTGCAGTTAGAATAATTAATGGAACAATAAAAGATAAATTTTCAATGTTTGTTAATCCAGAAAAAGAGATCCCTTATAAAATAACGCAACTTACTGGTATCACTGATGAAATGGTAAAAAATGCTCCATGTGAAAATGAAGCTATAAAAAAATTTTTAGAGTTTTG
>CAYJNP010000078.1:1303-3906 GCA_964371665.1 uncultured Eubacteriales bacterium
CCAAAGAAACAATATTAAAATTAATAATACTTATATGGATACGATTCCCATGTGTAGATTGATGTTTAAAGATATTAAAAATTACAAACTAGATACTATTACTAATTATTTTAAATTGCCCAAGTTTAATCATCATAGAGCTTCTGATGATGCAGAGGCTTTAGCTAATATATTTATTTGTTTAATTTCTAGAATAAAAGAAGATACTTATGCAAAAAGCATGAAAGACATAAATAAAAATTTAGTTGGAATAGATATTAAAAAATTAAATTCATATCATCAAATAATATTAGTTAAAAATCAAATTGGACTTAAAAATTTATATAAATTAATATCTGCATCTCATATTAATTTCTTTTATAAAAAGCCAAGAATACCTAAAAGTGAGCTTATAAAATATAGAGAAGGCTTAATTATAGGAAGTGCATGTGAAGCGGGGCAACTTTACAGATCTATTGTTTTAGGAAAGTCGTTTAATGAACTTTGTGAAATAGCAAAATTTTATGATTATTTAGAAATTCAGCCAATTGCTAATAATGAGTTTATGATTAGATCTAATATAGTAAAAAGTAAAGAAGAATTAAAAGAATTTAATAAAATTATAGTAGAAATAGGAAATAAATTAAATATTCCTGTTGTAGCAACGTGTGACGTGCATTTTTTAGATCCACATGATTCAGAATATCGAAAAATCCTTATGGCTGGTCAGGGATATTCTGATGCTGATAAACAAGCCCCTTTATATTTTAGAACCACTCAAGAGATGTTAAAAGAATTTAATTATTTAGGAGAAGAAAAAGCCTATGAAGTAGTTGTTGAAAATTCAAATTTAATTTCTAATATGGTTCATAAAATTTCCCCTATTCCTCCTGGAGTTTTTCCTCCTTTTATCGAAGGTGCAGAAGAAGATTTAGTTAAGATAACTTGGGAAAAAACTAAAAATGTATATGGAGATCCACTTCCTAAAATAGTTTATGAAAGAATAGAAAAAGAACTTAGTTCTATAACTAAACATGGATTTTCGGTTTTATATATGACAGCTCAAAAATTGGTATCTAATTCTGAAAAAAATGGATATCTAGTTGGATCTAGAGGATCAGTTGGGTCATCTTTTGTTGCGACTATGTCTGGAATTTCTGAAGTTAACCCTTTATGTCCACATTATGTTTGTCCTAAATGCAAAAATAGTGAATTTATTACAGATGGAAGTTATGGTTCTGGATTTGATTTGCCTTATAAAAAATGTCCTATATGTGAAACAGAATATAATAGGGATGGACATGATATTCCGTTTGAAACATTTTTAGGTTTTGATGGAGATAAAACACCAGATATAGATCTTAATTTTTCTGGAGAATATCAAAGTGATGCTCATAGATATACAGAAAATTTATTTGGAAAAAATAATGTATTTAAAGCAGGAACAATTGCAACTATAGCAGAAAAAACAGGGATTGGATTTGTAAAAAAATATGCAGAAGAAAGATCATTAACTTTAAATAAAGCAGAAGAAATTAGGTTAGCTTTTGGATGTAGTGGCGTAAGACGTACTACAGGACAACATCCTGGAGGAATGGTTGTTGTTCCGAAAGGAATGGAAATTTATGATTTTTGCCCTGTTCAAAAACCTGCAAATGATCAATCTTCTAATAATATAACAACACATTTTGATTTTCATTCTATTCATGATACAATTTGTAAATTAGATGAATTAGGTCATGATGTTCCAACAATATATAAATATTTAGAAGATTATACAGGAATATCTGTTATGGATGTTTCTATGAGTGATAGTAAAGTAATGTCTTTATTTACTTCGGTTGAAGCGCTTGGTGTTACTTGTGATGATATAGATTCAAAAACTGGAACATTTTCATTACCTGAAGTAGGTACAAATTTTGTTAGAGATATGATGATAGAATCAAATCCTAAAACTTTTTCTGATTTACTTCAAATATCAGGATTATCTCATGGAACAGATGTTTGGATTGGAAACGCAAAAGATCTTATAAAAGAAGGAGTTTGCACAATTTCTGAAGTTATTGGTACGCGTGATAGTATTATGACCTATTTGATACATAAAGGCTTAAAACCTAAGGTAGCATTTAAAATTATGGAAATTGTTAGAAAAGGAAAGGCCAGTAAATCACTTACATCAGAATATATAAACACTATGAAACAACATGGAGTACCTGATTGGTACATAGATTCATGTATGAAAATAAAATATATGTTTCCAAAAGCTCATGCAGCGGCATATATGATATCTACCTTAAGACTTGGATGGTATAAAGTATATAAACCACTTGAATATTATGCAGCATATTTTACGGTTAGAGGGGAATATTTTGATGGAATATTAGCTATTAATGGAATTAATGCAATTATAAATTATATGGAAGAAATTAAAAAAAAGGGAAAAGAAGCTACAGCTAAGGAAAATTCATTTTATCAAACATTTCAAATAGTGAGAGAAATGCTAGCTAGGGGAATAGAAATTTTACCTGTTGATTTATATAAATCTGATTCAAATAAATATTTGGTAGAAGATTTTAAAATAAGATTACCTTTTTCATCTTTAACAGGAATTGGAGATGGAGCTG
>CAYJNP010000079.1:0-3905 GCA_964371665.1 uncultured Eubacteriales bacterium
TTATTTTTATAGATTTTTAATATATCATTTTATTGGTATAATAATTTATGCGTTATTATTTTTAGATATGCTTATTTCTTGTCCTGTTTTGTTTATTTTAGATTCAACATTTATATTATATTTTGATTTTGAAATTATATTTTCTAAATCTTTTTCTATTAGTTTATAATATTTGGTGTTTTGTTTTTTAAGAATAGATGAAAAATTAAAAATATCGCTATTATATTTAAATATTAATTTATTTATAGCTAATAATACAATTTCTTTTATTCTATTTTCTAATTCTAGTTTTAAAATATCATAGTCTTCTTCTAATGGTTTTACCTTAATATCTCTATCTATTTGATCTATATTTGCATTAACTTTTATATTTATATCGAATACTGGAATTTCATTTTCTAAATAGCAATTTATTTTGCTAGATGATTTTCCTAATCCAAAACTAACTTTTCCTATATTTTTTATATCAATAACTTCAGTTCCACCTTTTATAATACCTTTAATTAATAAAGTTCCTCTTGTTTCTTCATTATTAATGAATCCTTTTAACTTATCATTTTTAAATACTGCTGTTCCCGACATAACTATAGATTTGTAATCGTTTACATTACTAATAGATATTACAGGAGCGATTGGAGAATTTTCTATATCCAATAAATTTCCTACAAATTGGTATAATTGTGTAGATATTATTTTAGAGTTTATTTTTTCCGATTTTCCAATTTCTGAAATTTCTTCAGCTTTTACAATTTTATCATTTTTTTTAAAATTTATTATATCTTCAGCTTTAGAATCAGATACAACAATTTTTAGAGTAGGTCTAGATTCATAATATCTTATAAAAAAATCAATTATATCGTTGATTCCATTAATCGCAGTATCTTTTCCGATTACTAAGATTAGATTTTGAGAATACATAGGTTCTTTACCTGTTTGTAAACTTAAATTAGAAAAAGCTTCTTTCACAGAATTTCCATTAGCTTTTATAATTTTAGTATCTTCCTCTTTTTGGTCATTGTTATTTACTAAGAATTGTTGAATAGTAAGATTATATGTTTCATTATCTTTATCTATACCAACTCCGTTAATTATAATTTTTTCAGCTAATTGGCTAACGTTTGAACATCCTGTGATAGGGATTAAGATGATAATATATATTAAAAACAATAAGATTATTTTTTTTTTCATTTTAGGATCTCCCTTTATGTTTAACAAAATTAATAGTTAACAAAATGACTGGGATTATAATAGATGTTAAAATCATTAAAACAAAATTAATTTTTAAATTATATAAAATACTTAAAAATAATGGAGATACTGAAAATATTAAACTTATAAATCCTATTATCATGCCTCCAATAACAATGGAGATTTTAGCAATTTTTTCATTGCATATTTTTTTTATACATTCAGAAAACAAATACAAAAATAGAGATATTTTTATAAAAATTCCTGTTATCCACATTCCTATATAAAAAGCATCCAATTGTTTAAATATTCCTATCTCAGCAATACAAGTAGCGGTGTATATAGGAAACGACTGTGTTTTTAAGTATGAACCTAAAGATCCAACAACAATAGTGATTATTATAATTGTTAGGCTATATACTCCAATATTCCAAAAAACTATTCCTTTTTTTAAGTTTCCCTTTTTAGCTAAAGGTAAAAGAATAGCTAATGCGGGAACACATGAACTTCTGGAAATCATTAAAAAAACTCCAGCAATTGCCTGGCGAGGACCGTCATATAAAAACGGCTCATAATTATTGCTATTTATTTTAGGAATTAATGCTATTGTAATTAAAATAAACGATATTATAATTAATACTAAAATTAAAGATGAAGCTCTTACTAATCCTTCAATACCTTTAAAAGCAGCGTAACAACATACTAAAATTAATAAAATAGAAATAGCGACTAAAGATAATTGAGGATTCATTGCATTGTATATGAAATTTTTAAATATAGATAAAGTATAAATTGAAATAAAAAGATAATATAATGCATATATAATACACACAATAGATCCTAGCTTGCCTAATAAAATATATGAAATATCTAATAAATTAGTATTATTATATTTAGTACAAATTTTATATATAGGAAGTATAATAGGAAAAATTATAATAAAGGATATAATCGAAGATATAACATGATCCCACATGTTTTGTTCACCTGACATCATTGGATTATATGTCATGTTAACAATTATTCTGCTTATGAAAAGTATTATAAAAAGTTGACTTACAGTTATAACTGTTTGATCTTTTTTCAAATTTATTCATCCTTTACATTGGATCCTGGCATAGTTTGAACTATATTTTCTTTTTTAGCTAGTGTTTTCCATCCTGCTCGTATTAAAACATCTCTCATTCCAAACATACTAAATGGAGATAATGGTGCCGTAAAAGGGATTCCATAATTCATTTTTGAACAGATATTAACAAGTACTGCAGAAAATAAAAGCATAATTCCTAAAATACCTAATGTTCCTCCAACAATTATAAAAGTAAATCTAAGTATAGCTACTGGTTCATATATTCCTGGTATTACATATGAAGATATTGCTGTAATTGCTAAAATCATAAGTGTTGGAGCCCCTATTAACCCTGAACTTACGGCCGCTTCTCCAATTACAAGAGCTCCCACTATGCTAACAGCATGGCCTAATGTTTTTGGCAATCGTATCCCTGCTTCTCTCATGATTTCATATATAAAATGTATTATTAATGCTTCTATCATTAAATTAAATGGTGTATTTGATATTGCAAGAACTATTTTTTTTAAAAATTCTCTAGGAAACAGTTCGGCATTAAATGTTCCAATTGCTACATATATTCCTGGTAAAAATATTGAAACGAAAAAAGCTAAATATTTGAGCCATCTCGTAAATGTAGCAAAATAAGGTCTGTTGGCATAATCATCGAGAGTTTGAAAATATTCTAAAAATAAATATGGAACTATTAGTACATTAGGAACTCCGTCGATTAAAACTATTATTTTGCCTTCTGCAATTTTTGCACAAACTGTATCTGGTCTTTCAGAAAATCCGACACTACTAAATAAAGAAATTTCCTTTTTTTCCTGTAAATATGGTTGTATATATCCTGCTGCTAATATTGTTTCTAAGTCTATTTGTTTTAGCCTTTTGCGTACTTCATCTAATATTTTGTTTGAAACAACGTTTGTTAAATAACATAAAGCAATATCTGTTTTACTTACACTGCCTATTTTCATTAGTTCAAATTTTAGTTTAGAATTTTTAATTCTTCTTCGAATAAGTGTCATGTTAATTCTAAGTGGTTCAACAAAACCTTCGTTTGATCCTCTTTGCATAACTTCGGAAGTAGGCTCTGTGATTCCTCTAAAACTAAATCCTTGTAGCCCTATTGCTAACATATAATCACAAGTATCAATGGCTAAAAGAGCAAAGCCTGACATAACTAGAGAAAAAGCTTCTTCATAATTTTTAGTATCGATTTGTTCAGATGTTGAAAGAAAATTATCTTTTAAATATATTTATTTTTCTATTGGTGAATCTCTAGGATATTCTCCCCACATTATTGGATTTATAACTGAGCTTGCTAATATTTCTTTATTTATCATACCTTCTATTGTAATTATTGCTGCGCAAATATTTCCTATTTTAATATTTCTAATGGTAAGATCTGCACTTTCATGAAATTCGTTTTTAAAATAAGATATGTTTTTTTTTAATGATTTTGATAGTGGTACTTGATTTTGCTCAATATTTTTTTTATAGGGAGGTTTATTACATAAATAGAAAAAATTTTTAAAACGATCAAACAAGGTGATAACCTCCAAATAATAGTTTATATATATTTTTATCTAATTAATCCTAAATTATACATATTTTTAAGATTAGGTGAAATTATAAATTTAAA
>CAYJNP010000080.1:0-3903 GCA_964371665.1 uncultured Eubacteriales bacterium
TTTTCTGAGGGTATTTGAAAGAAGTGTAAAAAGAACAGCACAACCATCTTTTTTGGGCAAAACTTCAATCATTAAGCGTTTATTCTCAACTAGAAATCCTGTTTCTTTTTCTGCTTTTAATAGTATATCTTTAATCATTTTCTTGGATTTATCATTTTCCCATAAAAATTCTTCAAATTTTAAGTTAAACGCTTTCATATCCTCATTAGTCAGGGATACTAAAAGCCGTACATCATCTATTTTTTTTATATCCATAACGGCACCCCTAATACTAATATGTTTTATCTCCTAATAATATAGTATTACGAGGACAACCAGTATGCAAGAGGATATTTTAGGTATCTAAGATTTTCATAAATAAATTGCATTTAAAAGTATTTTTATTTTACAAAACTTTAGATAAAAATTCTTTTATCCTAGGATGTCTTGGTTTCTCAAAAAATTCATTTGGATTTTCATCTTCAATGATTTTTCCCAAATCAATAAATAAAATCCTTGTTGCAATTTCCCTAGCAAAAGACATTTCATGCGTTACAAAAATCATAGTCATCCCTTCTTTCGCAAGATCTTTTACTATATCTAAAACTTCTTTCACCATTTCAGGATCTAGCGCCGAAGTTGGTGCATCAAAAAGCATTAAATCCGGATTCATTGCTAGAGCTCTAACAATAGCTATTCTTTGTTTTTGCCCTCCAGACAAAGATGATGGATATGCATTAATTTTCGATTCTAACCCTACTTTTTTTAAAAGAACTGTCGCATCATGTTCAGCTTCTTCTTTGCTTTTATTTCCAATTGTTATTGGTGCTAATGTTATATTTTTTTGAATAGTTAAATGAGGAAATAAATTAAAATTTTGAAAGACCATTCCCATCTTTGATCTAATTTTATTAATATCACATTTATTATCTAAGATATTTTGTCCTTCAAATATAATTTCTCCCGATGTAGGAACTTCGAGCATATTTAAACATCTTAAAAAAGTACTTTTACCTGAACCAGATGGGCCTATAATAGCAACTTTTTCGCCTTTATTAATATCGATATCTATTCCATTTAAAATAGAATGTATTTCATTGCTAGCCTTAAATTCTTTATATAAATTTTTAACGGATATCACTTCTTCTTAGTCTCCTTTCAAATTTTGAAACCAACAAAGTAAATCCCATTACTAAAATTAAATAAATTATTGCCACTGTAAAAAGTGGGATTGCTGCTTCATAAGTCTGACTTCTTATAATATCACCTGCTCTTGATAAATCAACTACTCCTATAAAACCTGCAACAGAAGTTTCTTTAACAAGTGTAATCATTTCATTTGCAATTGCTGGCAACACATTTTTTAAAGCTTGAGGAAATATTATTTTTATAAAAACATCTCTAGAGTTCATTCCTAAGGAACGTCCAGCCTCTGCTTGTCCCTTATCTACAGACATTATTCCTGCTCTAATTATTTCAGATACATATGCTCCGGAATTTATTCCAAATGCTAATATAGCCGCAAAAGATTTAGACGACGGCGAAGAAGCCAAAATAATATAATACATAATAAACAATTGGACTACTAAAGGAGTCCCTCTAATAACTACCACATATATATTAGCTAAAAAATTAAACAATTTTAACAAATAATTTTTATCACTAGAAGTTTTTATTAATGCTATTAAAATTCCTATAATAACTCCTATAATAACTGAAAATAATGTGATTTTTAAGGTTTCTAACAAACCATTTATTATATAAATATATCTATTATTTTCTATTAAATTTATATAAACCTGATTAATAAAGTTATCTTCTACTTGTATTTTATATTCCTCATTTTCTTCATAAACTAAATTTGAATTCTCTAGTGACAAATATTTATTAACTATTAAATCAAGTGTTCCATCAGATTTTATTCTACTTATTTCTTTATTTATAAAATTTAATATTTCAATATCACCCTTGGGCACAGCAATTCTATATTCTTCATCTGTTAGTGGCATACCTAATTTTTTAATTTTATCTGAATTTTTTGAAATTAATTTATCGGCTGTAAAATCATCAACAACTACTGCATCAATATTTCCATTTATCATATCAGAAATAGCATCCATACTTTTATTGAATCTAACTACTTCTAAGTTTTTTCTGTTTGTGCAATATGTATCTCCTGTTGTTCCTAAATGTACTCCTACTTTTTTGTTGTTAAGATCTTCACTAGAGCTTATCAAACTATTTTTCATTACAACTGCTACTTGGGAAGCATTAAAATATGGCTCAGAAAAATCTACATTTCTAGATCTATCTTCATCATAACTAATAGCAGCTATAGCAAAATCACACTTGTGCTTTTTTAATTCAAATATTAAAGCATCAAAAGAAACATCTTGAATTTCTAAATTTACATCTAACGATTTTGCAATTTCTTTTGAAATATCTATATCTATTCCTATAATTTTATTATTTTTTTTGTATTCAAAAGGTTCAAATTCTGCATTTGTAGTTACTATTAAAGAACCCCTATTTTGAATGTTTTTTAAAGCATTAACTTGCCCGTTTGAACACGATGTTAAAGACATCACAACAAAAGTAACTATAAATACCACTAAAATCTTAGAATAAAATTTCATACCATTCTCCTTTTAAAAAACACCATATATTTTATAATAGTATAGAAATTTAATCAAATTTTAATTAAATATATCTTTATTTTACTCGTTTTATCATTTATTTAATATTTTTTATTTTATTATTTTCTACTATTTCTTTTGTATCTCTAGCTATAATAATTTCTTCATTTGTTGGAATAATATAAACATCAATTTTCGAATTATCAGTTGAAATTTTTCCTTCTTTTCCTAAAACTGTTTCTTCATTCTTTTGGTAGTCTATTTCTACTCCAAAAAAAGATAAATTATCGCAAATTGCTCTTCTATGATTTGCTTGATTTTCTCCAATACCAGCAGTAAAAATAATAGCATCACAACCCTTTAATATTGCTATATAACTCCCAATAAATTTCGTTATTTGGTATTCTAACATATCATGTGCCAATTTTGCTCTTTTGTTTCCATTTTGAACAGCATTTGTTATATCTCTATCGTCACTAGATATTCCTGATATACCTAGTAAGCCAGATTTTTTATTTAAAAGGTTGTTTATCTCTTCTGGACATAAATTTTCTTTTTCAGCTATAAACGTTACAACAGACGGATCAAGCCCCCCACTTCTGCTCCCCATCATAAATCCATCTAAAGGAGTAAGCCCCATACTTGTATCGATAACCCTACCATTTTTAATTGCAGATATTGAAGAACCATTCCCTAAATGACAAGTTATGATTTTACTATTTTTTATATCTGAATTCATTAGTTCTGCACATCGATTGCTTACATATCTATGAGAAGTTCCATGAAAACCATATCTTCTTACTTTATATTTTTCATAATATTCATATGGTACAGCATACATATAAGCTTTTTCTGGCATGCTCGAATGAAAAGAAGTATCAAACACTGCAACTTGATTAATTTTTTCTCCAAAAACATTTAAACATGCCTCTATTCCTTGAATATGAGCACTATTATGTAAAGGAGCTAAAGGAATTAATTTTTTTATTTCTTCAATAACATTTTTGTTAATTAAAGTCGATTTATTAAACATTGATCCTCCTTGGACAACACGATGACCAATAGCTGATATTTCTGATAAATCCTTAATTACTCCAAAATCGTCACTTAAAAGTAAATCTTTTACATATTTAAATGCTTTTGTATGATTTTCCATATGAATGAATAATTCTTTTTTTACTCCATTAGGTAATTTATGTGTAATTATTCCATTATTAATTCCTATTCGTTCACAATTCCCTTTTACAAGATTTTTTTCTCCATCCATATCTATTATTTGATACTTTAG
>CAYJNP010000081.1:0-2735 GCA_964371665.1 uncultured Eubacteriales bacterium
TGACATTTAATACCTAATAAATTTTTTAGGAAAGGATAATATCAGTACATTAACTAATTTTATAAAAATAAGACGAGGCAATTATATCATTTAAAAATATTATAGTCAATTAGAGTAATCTAAACTAATTTAGTTTTATTAAAAATTTTATTATTGCTTTGAAAAATAAATATCCATCATATCTTTTGCTATATTCTTAGAATAAGTTCCATTTGATCCATATTCTAATATAACCGCTATTGCAATTTCTGGTTCTTCAAAAGGAGCAAAACAAATAAATGTAGTATGATCATGAGAAGTATTATTTTGTGCAGTACCTGTTTTTGCTCCCATCGAAACTTGATAATTAGCAAAACTACTAGCAGTACCCGATTTGACAACTTGTCTCATCCCTTCTTTTACTATCTCAAAATTTTCTTTTGAAATGCCTACATCTTTTACTAATGTAGGATCTTCTATTGAATTTTCCATTATAATATTTTTTTTTGAGTAATCTGTAATTTTCTTAACTAAATGAGTCTTATATCTTTTCCCTTCATTTGCAATAGTAGCAGTAAAAGTAGCAATTTGAATAGGAGTAAACATATTATCAGATTGTCCTAACGCAGCTTGTGGAGTATTTCCTCCATACCAAGTTTGCCCCATTTCTTTGCTATATTCTGGGCCAGCTAATACTCCATTGCTTTCAGAAATTTCTAATCCCGTTTTTCCTCCAAGACTAAACTGCTTTGCATATTCATTTAAAGTTTCTATTCCCATTCGTCTCCCTGTTTCACTAAAAAACACATTGCACGATCCTGCTAAAGCTCTCACAATAGAAATAGATCCATGAGGACCTGTAGCACATCTAATATATTCATTTTTATTATTTGAATCATAATAAAATTTCCCACCACAATAAATAGAAGTCGATAAATTTAAAGTTCCATTTTGTAACGCTGCAGCAGCTACAACCGGTTTATATATAGACCCGGGAGTAAAAGAAGCATCAAAAACTCTATTTATAAGAGGTCGATTTGTTTCATCAGTCATAAGTTGAATTTTATATTTATCATCAGTATAATATTTTTGCAAATCATAAGTTGGATATGTAGCAGCAGCTAAAACAGAAAAATCTTTAACATTAATCATAACAACAGATCCAGATTTACAAGCACCATTTGAAGCCTTTGCTGCATTAACGTTTTTTTCTAAAGTTTTATTTGCTACTTCTTGAAATCTAGAATCAATAGTTAAATAAACAGTATTCCCTGGAACAGTAGAATTTCTTTCGCTAGAAGCAATTATAGCACCCGAAACCGTGGTTTCAACAATTTTAGAACCATCCTTTCCCTTTAATTGTGATTCCAGAGCTTCTTCTACTCCACTTTTTCCTATAACATCATTCATTTTGTAAGTTTCTTTTAATTTGTCATATTGTTCTTGAGAAAGTTTTCCTATAGTCCCTACAATATGAGGCATAACTAGCTCATTCACATATTTTCTTGTATCAGTTGATCCAATCTCTATTCCTTTAATAGCTTTTTCAGAAACTATCGCAATAGTTTCTTGAGTTATATCTTTAGCAAAAGTATATGGAGATGTCATAGAATCATCATAACCATTTTTTGTCATATTATATCTAATGCTACCAAGAGTTCTTTGTGTTTCTTTATCAAAACTAGTTAAATTATATTTTTGAATTATTTTATCCATACAATTCTGGGCATTAGCATAATTATTTAAAATTAATATTTTTTTCATTTTCTCAATTTCTTCTTCTTTTTCCGGCAGAAATTCAAAATATCCATGCGAATTTATAACTATTGGCAATTCATCAATCCATTTTTCACCTTTAAAATTAAAAAGATCAATTAAACTAAGAATTATAGCATTTTCAGATTCTTTTTCTACATACATCTTGTTTATAACAATGGTATAAGATGATTCATTTATGGCTAAAGGAACACCATTAACATCGACAATTTCTCCTCTTTTTGCCATGGTTTCTATCTTATAAGTATATCGTGTATTTGCCTGATCTAGAAAATCTTTGCCTTTTACTATTTGCCATTCATATAATCTAACAGCATAAATAATAAAACTTAAACAAATAAAAATAAGAATAAATATATATCTTCCTATTTTTTTATCTTCCAAATTAAGCACATCCCTTTAATAAATTCAATACTAACTCTCTTTCTCCCTTATATGCATAACAACAGATTTATTAAATAAATAAAAAATTGGCCAAACCAATAAACTATAAACAATTCTTGGTAAATAATGATTAATTATAAAATACTGATTATTTCCATAGTCATGGATAAAATAACATAAAAAAAATTGTAATATAAAAACTAAAAACATAACGCTAACAAAAAAAATAGAAGCAGTAAAAAAATTAATTTTTATTAAATCCTGCACAAGAACTCCTATAAAATATCCACAAACAGCTAATATTATAGCATTAATTCCTAAAACACTTCCCATTCCAAAATCCATTAATAATCCAATGAAAACACCAAAACCTACCGCAGCTAATTCTGTTTCAAAAATAATAATGCTTACAAATATTGATATTACCAAAGTAGGTCTTGCTCCCATTATAGATGGAATTAAAAAAGGAGTTTGTTGAATAGCAAAAAATACTAAAATCTCTATAATATAAGCTAGATATCTAAAATATTTTAAACTCATTTAAGAATCCTCCGAAGATACTTTCTCTTCCGGCTTTAAATCGACCTGACTCTTAG
>CAYJNP010000081.1:2772-3856 GCA_964371665.1 uncultured Eubacteriales bacterium
CATTTTTAACAACGATACCTTTTCCTTGGAATCCAGTTACTACAAAAGCTTCTTTAATATTTAAAATATTTTCAAAAGGTTCAACAATAGCGCAATAAGATGAATCAACAGAACTATAGCTAAGTTCATTTATTTTTCCAATTTGAATATTTTTAGGATACATTCCACTAAGGCCAGAAGTAACTAAAATATCTTCTGGTTTTAAATCGCTTTGAGAAGAAATAAAAGTAAGCATAACAAGGTTTTGATCTGCTAAATCGGAAATTCCTGTCACAACTCCACTATCTCCTGTACGAATATCAACCGCTCCTACCTTAGTATCAGGAGACAAAATAGTTTTTATTTTGCAAGAATTTGAGCTAACACTTTTCACCCACCCTACCAATCCATTCTCAGTAATAACTGGATCATTTTCTGATATTCCAGATATAGAGCCTTCATCTATTGTAAAAGTATAAAAATTCTCATTAGGATCTCTACCTATTATTGATCCGGGTACTATTTTTAAGCTACTATCTTTTTGTTTTAAATCAAAATGTTTAACTAATTGTGCATTTTCACGTTTTATATCATAATAATCAACAGTTCTTTTTCTAAGCTCTTTAACTTCTTTTTCTAAACTTGAAACTTTAGATTCCAATTGAGAAGAATCATCTTTAGAAATAAAACCTAACGAATTTGAAATATTTGTAGAAATTTTTTGGATAGGAGTTGTTATGAATGATAGAGAAGATGATAAAAAAGGTATTTCTATACAAGAGGATAAAACTACTAATCCAATTAAAATGATTAATACAGCAATCAAAATCTTAAACCCTGAACTTTTTAAAAAATATTTCAACTGTAATTCCTCCTATATAAACTATAACTCCAAAATCTCATTTTATATTTTGCATATAAAATTAAAACTTTATTATATCTATTTTTATATAACAAAGTTTTTAAATAACATTTTATAAAATAAACTTATTAAATTATTTTCGCTTATTATTTTTATAATAAGAACGGGGCATAGTAATTTCTAAGCGCTTTCCTGTTCCCGCAACAACACATTCCAAAGGATTTTCTGCAACATGAACAGGCA
>CAYJNP010000082.1:0-3831 GCA_964371665.1 uncultured Eubacteriales bacterium
AAAGGCAGTGCTATATATTTAGTATCTAATGTGATGTTTTCTGGTGATACTATATTTAAAGGTGATATAGGAAGAACAGATTTGCCCACGGGTGATTATAATAAAATGTTAAAATCTCTTAATAAAATATATAAAATAAAATATAATTTTAAAATTTATCCTGGACATGGAGAATTTTCGTCATTAAATTTTGAAAAAAAACATAATATTAATTTTGAAAATCAAAATTAAATTTACAAACAACTATAAAAATGAAGGTGACAATTTTGATTAATTTTAGTAATTATTATCATAAATTTGTTTTTGGATTAGAACAGATAAATGAAGCTTCAGCAAATTATTCTTTAGAGTTTATAAAAAATATAGAAGATATGTTTTATAAAGAAATATGTGGGATAGCAGATTTTATTTTAAATTCTAAAAACAAATGTAAAATATTAATGTTAGCTGGACCATCAAGTAGTGGAAAAACAACTACGTCTTATAAATTACGTGATGAGCTTATAAAAAGAGGACATAATACTATAATAATATCATTAGATGATTTTTATTTAGGAAGAAATTTAGCTCCTATATCGTCGCACGATGGAAAACCAGATTTTGAAGCAATAGAAGCTTTAGATGTTCCACAGTTAAAAAATTGTTTGAATTCATTGATTAATAAAGGTGTTTGTGATGTACCTAAATTTGATTTTAAAAATAAAGCTCCACATGAAGATAAAATTCATATAGAGTTAAAAGAAGATGATATTGTTATTATTGAGGGATTACACGCACTAAATCCTATGCTTACATCAAATTTTTCTAAAAAAGATGGAATTTTAAAAGCATATATAAGTGTTAAACAAGGAATAAATGATTATAATGGTAAAATATTATCAAGACAAGATATTCGTCTTATTAGAAGAATCGCACGAGATTATAAATCAAGAGGAACAAATTCAGATGAAACATTTTCTATGTGGGATTCGGTATGCCGAGGAGAATTTTTTTATATACATCCATTTAAAAGAACAAGCGATGTAACAATTAACTCTATTCATATATATGAACCATGTGTTTTGAGTCATCAGGCAATACCTTTGCTATTAAATATAAAAGAAGATAGTATACATTTTAGATTAGCTAATAAATTAATTTCAAGTTTAGAAAGATTTTATCCCATAGATATAGACTTAGTACCACAAAACTCATTAATTCGTGAATTTATAGGAGGAGGCATTTATTAAGATTTTAACTATTTAAAATAAAAATGATTAACACGAAAATATTTTTGATTGATTAATATTATTATTTTATATTTTTAAAAATTTTAAAGTTCAGGAATAATTTTTTTATAGAAAGGTAATAAACCTATTTGATCAGGCGTTTGAGCTGGCAATTGCCAAAAATCATAACTTGGGTAATCATTTCCTTCGACTATTACAGGTCCGGTTGGAGTTATTGCAATATCCCACCCTGCAAATTTAATTTCTTTAATTTCTTTAGTTGCTTCATAACACAGATCTATAGCTTCCTTTACGAATGGAAGTTGATATCCTACTATTTCTATTCCTGTATTGGGATGTTTTTTAAATATTTCTCCATGTTCAGAAAGTGCAATGTTATTTATTTTACCTGTATTTAAATCAATAGGAGCAAATATTCCTCCGTTAGATGAATTATCTACAAAATGTGTACCAGTTCCCATTTTAAAAACTGCATATACACACATAGGTTTATTGTTAATAACTATTGTTACAATCCGATATGAGTTAACTGAATTTGGAGATATCTTGTTTAAATTTTCATGTTGAGTTATTAATTCTTCAACAACTCCAAATTGTTTTTCTTTTATATAGTTGTAAAGTTCATTAAGATTTTTATAATTTGATACTTTTAGCTTTTCTATACCATTTCCGCTAGATCCATTATCAGGTTTGGCAAATATATATTCTTTATTTTTTGATTTCACGAAATTCTCAAAATCTTTAATATTAGCAGTATTCATATCAAGCCAATCACGTTTAAGATACTTAGAAAATCTTTTGTTAAATTTACTTTTAGTATCGTATATATATGAATAATTATCATCGTTCATTATTGAAATTATTTTTTTGTTTATAACTCTAGTAACATAAGTTTTTCTATGGTTTGAATCCATATTATAAAATGCAAATATTTCGTAATCATTATATCCAGCACCATATTTAATGGCACAATTTATTATATCAAAAAATAAGTAAATTTTATTTATACCAGTTTTTTTGTGAATACTATTTATGACTTTAGATATTTTTTTAAAACTCACTCCGCTTAAAACTCTTAGAATATATTTATACATATTCAAATTCAAAGTCCTCCTAAAAAATAAAAATATAACACTAATGATGGTATCTTAAAATAAAAATTTCGTCAACTAATATTGCGATATTTTTTATTTAGTTTTATAATTTTGTTATTGATTTTTTAGGAGTGTATAATAAATGAAATTAGGTATAATAGGACTTCCAAATGTTGGAAAAAGCACGCTTTTTAATGCGATTACAAATGCTAAAGTTCATTCTGCTAATTATCCTTTTTGCACAATAGATCCCAATGTTGGAGTAGTAACTGTTCCTGATAAACGTCTTGACATATTGAAAAAAATGTATAATCCAGAAAAATTTACACCGGCTACAATAGAATTTGTGGATATTGCAGGGTTAGTTAAAGGTGCTTCTAAAGGAGAAGGATTGGGGAATAAGTTTTTATCTAATATTCGAGAAGTAGATGCTATTGTACATGTTGTGAGATGTTTTGAAAATGATGACATTGTTCATGTTGATGGAAATATTGATCCCCAGAGGGACATTGAAACTATAAATTTAGAACTTATACTTTCTGATATAGATATAATTGATAGGCGTCTTTCTAAAATCGCCAAACTAATTAAAAGTGATAGAAAAAATCAAATAGAATTTGATTTTTTCTCAAAAGTAAAAAACATACTAGATTTAGGGAAATCAGCTCGATCAATAGGATGCAATAGCGAAGAAGAAATTTTTTTAAACGAGGCTAATCTTTTATCAAATAAACCTATAATATATGCTGCAAATATGAGCGAATTTGATTTTAAAGAAAATATTAATATGAATAAATACTTTAATATAGTTAAAAAAATTGCAAAATCAGAAAATTCCTCGATTTTACCAATATGTGCTGGAATTGAATCTGATATTTCTGAAATGACTATAGAAGAAAAAGAAATGTTTTTAGTTGATATTGGGTTAAATGAATCAGGATTAGATCGTTTAATTAAAGAATGTTACACACTACTGGGGCTAATATCATATTTAACAGCAGGAAAATCGGAAGTTAGAGCATGGACAATAAAAAAAGGAATGAAAGCTCCTCAAGCAGCTGGAAAAATACATACAGATTTTGAACGTGGATTTATAAGAGCAGAAGTTATATCATTTGAAGATTTGATAAACTGTAAGTCTATAACTAGTGCAAAAGAAAAGGGACTTTTACGCTCGGAAGGTAAAGAATATATTATGCAAGATGGAGATATAGTTTTATTTAGATTTAATGTTTAAAATAAAAAATATAAATCACACAATATATATACCTCATATAATAAAAAGAGGTGAATATTATGAAATATATTACTGTGATTGCAACAATAAAGGCTAAATCAAACAAAGTGGATTGTATAAAATGTGAACTTTGCAAACTTATAAAACCAACAAAAAATGAATGTGGATGTATAGACTATGGTTTTTATCAAGATAATAACGATAAAACATGCTTTCATTCCTATGAAAATTGGACAGATTTATGTGCAATAGAAAAACATTTGGAGAGTTG
>CAYJNP010000083.1:0-3821 GCA_964371665.1 uncultured Eubacteriales bacterium
AATATCATCTAATGAAACAGAAAGCCAACCTATTACTATTTCAGATATTCCTATAGTAATTGAATTATCTGATAATGCTGTTGAAGATAACCTTATGGTTTTCAGCAATGTAGATCTTAAAGCTGAAGTTTCTGTTAAAGGAAATCGAATTATTGTTGGTCAAATATCTAAAAATGATATTATAATTACTGCTCAACAAGCAAAATCTATTACATCTCCAGGAAATTATACTTTACCATTGGTAGCTTCAAAAAATAGTACTTTAAGTGATTATGATTTTTCCGCAGGAGTCACTCCTAGCTTTATAACAATATTTGTGGATAAATATAAGGAAATAGATCTCCCCGTTGAAGATGGCATTAAATATAAATCAGATCCTAAATATTTTGCCTCTAGCACAATATTTTCTTCGAATACAATTAAAATTTCTGGACCTGAATCTGATATTTCTAAAATTACAAAGGTTGTTTGTGAATTAGAAATTTCAGAAGTTTTATCTGAAACTGCTAAATTTCAAGCTCCTTTAGTTTTATATGATTCAAATGGAAATAAAATTAGTAGCGAAAATATTAATATGAGTATATCTGAACAAGAAGTTATAATTCCTATTTTAGAAAGAAAAACCATTCCTATTGCACCTATATTTTTAAATAATCCTGAAATATTTAACCCTAAAAGTAAGAGCAATAAAATAAAAATAGAACCAAACTCCATGGAAATTGCTGGACCTAAAGGCACTTTTGAAACTTTACTAGAAGCACCCTTAAGCCCTATTGATTTTTCAAAAATAAATTTAGGAAATAATAATATTGATGTTTCTCTTGATTTACCTATTGGATGTAAAAGTATAAATGGAATTTATAATGTGATTTTAAATTTAGATTTTAATGGTTTTACTAGTGTTTCAAAAAAAACAGCAAACTTTTCTTTTTTAAATCTTCCTGAAAATAAGGCAGGAAAAGTTAACACTAAATCTTTAGATGTATCTATAATCGGATTAGAAAATGAAATCAAATCTATTTCAGATTCTGATATTTTAGTAGAAATAGATATGTTAGAAAAAGAATTATTTACAGGAAATACAGAAGTTTCAGCTAAAGTAAAGATTTTAAATAAGATATCTTGTTGGGCTTTTGGAGATTATAAAGTTAACATTCAAATTTCTGATTAAGATTTATCACTAGATCTACAAAAAAAAGCAGCAATATATCCAAATAGTATAGCTGAAGCTATTCCAGCAGAAGCTGCTATAGTTCCTCCGGTTAAAGCTCCTAATATTCCTTTTTCTTTAACAGCTTCCATGGTACCTTTCGCCATAGTATATCCAAATCCAGTTAAAGGTACTGTTGCTCCGGCTCCAGCAAAATTAACTAATGGCTCATATAACCCCACAGCCGTTAATCCGACTCCTGATGTTACAAATATAACTAATATTTTAGCAGGAGTAAGCTTTGTTTTGTCTATTAATATTTGCCCTATTACACATATAATTCCTCCAACTATAAACGCTTTTATATAATTCAAAAAATCCACCTCTTCAAATTTAGTATTGATCATTAACCTAATTTTTATATGATTAGTATAATCATTTTAAAAAAATATTATACTTCAAAAAATAATTTTTAATTGCGAAAATCTAATTTATCTGATATAATTATTAACGTAGCATTTTGATTAAAGTATAAATTAAAAATAAAAACTATGTTTATTGTAAAGTATAAAAGTGTAAAGGAGATAATATTTATGAAATTTTATTATAATGATAATAATCAAACAAATATAGATTTAAATGAAAATCGTAACCCTAATAACATAAAAAAAACATTGTTAATTGCAATTATTGCTGCTGTTATAGCATCATTGTTGCCAATAGTATCTGCAGGCATTATTCTTTTTAAATCATTTGAAAATATATCCTCACCCAATGATATAATTTCTCAAATTCCTTTTGTTTCAAATAATACTAATGTTGAGACAGTTCCCGATAGTATAATAGATCCTAATGGTCAATATTTGTCTCTTGAAAATATCCCCGATAATCAAATTGAACTACCAGCTAAACAAATTTTTGAAGAAAATTCAAATTCAGTAATATATATAAGCATTTATGAAATAATTGATTCTAAACCGAAATTATTGGGGGAAGGTTCAGGAGTTGTTATAAGTGAAAATGGATATATAATTACAAATTCACATGTAATTGAAGATAGTAAAAAATATGAAGTAAAAGTATCAACAGCAACAGATACATACGTTGCTAATGTTGTAGGATTCGATACTCGCACTGATTTAGCGGTTTTAAAGATCAACGCCTCTAATCTTAATTATGCAAAGTTTGCTAATTCCGATCAATTAAGTGTTGGATCAAATGTTTTAGCTATTGGAAATCCTGAGGGCAAAATTTTTTCAAATTCATTAACTCAAGGAATTGTTTCAGCTGTTGGGCGTTCTCTTGATGGTCTTAATACTTCTAATAAATATATTCAAACTACTGCTGCTATTAATCCTGGAAATTCTGGAGGCGCTCTTTTTAATATGTATGGTCAGGTCATAGGTATTACTTCAGCAAAGATTGTTGATGCTAGTATAGAAGGGTTATGCTTTGCAATTCCATCAACCACAGTCAAAAAGATTTCAGATGATTTGATTCAAGTAG
Organism: uncultured Eubacteriales bacterium; assembly: GCA_964371665.1. Lineage (GTDB taxonomy): Bacteria > Bacillota > Clostridia > Oscillospirales > Acutalibacteraceae > CAYJNP01. Next base: position 2,657 of record CAYJNP010000083.1, read on the forward strand.
GTTATGTACGCGATAGGGTAAAGTTAGGCATAACTGGTAAAATCATAAGTGAATATACTTCTGAAAATTGGAATATCCCTCAAGGAATTATGATATCTCAAATTTCAGAAACAAGTGGGTTAAATAATAAAGGTGTATCTAATAATGATATTATCACTCACATAAATGATCAGGAAATAACATCATTTGGAGATTTATTTTCCGAGTTGGATAAATATAAAAAAGATGATACTGTAACATTAAAAGTGTTTAATTTTAAAGATAAAACTAGCCAAGATATCAATGTTCCTTTGCTTGAACATATCGAGAATTGATTTTCAGTTATATTTCGATTTTAAATATTTCAAAATTGAATCTAAAATATAAAAAAGAGGGTGAAATCATCCTCTTTTTGTTTCTAAAAATAAAATTTAATTAATATAAATATTAAATTTAAAAAGATTTTATTGTAGACTTTATCATTTCAATTTTTGCTTGCATTTTTTGAGCAGTTTCCTTAACATTAATAACAACTTTTTTAGGAGCTTTTTGCATAAATCCAATATTATTTAATTTCGATTCAGCAAATTCAAGCTCTTGTTCTGCTTTTTTTAATTCTTTTGATAATCTAATAACCTCTTCTTCCCTATTGATAAGATCATCCATAGGAATATATATTTTAGCATCATTAGTTACAATAGTTATTGTTGTTCCTGATAAGTTAAAATTATCGTTTATTTCAACATCACTAGCCAATGCAAGCCTACATATAAGAGATTTGCACTGTAAAAATATTTTTTTGTTTTTCGTTTCTATATATATTTTAGCCTTTCTAGAGGACAAAACATTCATTTCACTTCTTCTATTTCTTACAGCCTTAATAATATCAATTATGCTATTAACTTGATCTTCTTCTAATTCAAAATTCAAACTCTCATTATATACTGGATAAGGAGATATCATAATTGAATCGCCTTTATGTGGCATGATTTGCCAAATCTCTTCTGTAATATATGGCATAAACGGATGCAACAATTTTAAAGTATTGACCATTACATAAACTAAAACTTGCCTTATTCCTAAAGATAAAATTTCGTCATCCGATTGCAACCTAGATTTAGAAAATTCTATATACCAATCACAAAATTTATCCCATATAAAATCATAAAGTTTTTGAACTGCTACT
>CAYJNP010000084.1:0-3777 GCA_964371665.1 uncultured Eubacteriales bacterium
AATTTACTATGTGTTATATATGCCCTATATTATTGTTTGTAACCTATAAAATAATATCTAAAAATAAAAATTGGAACGAAACAATCAAAATTGTATCCTTAACTATTATTTTAAAATTCTCTATATTACTTTTAATAAAGCTTTTTATAACATTATATAATATTGTGATTTAATACATGATTGTTTAAGAATTCCTTGACCAATATTTTCTATCTAAACTTCTATATTGTACTGCTTCTGATATATGAGTTGTATCAATTACATCACTTTTTTCTAAATCAGCAATCGTTCTTGATACTTTTAGAATTCTATCGTAGGCTCTGGCTGACAACGACATCTTCTCAAATGCTAGCTTTAGGAAAGAATTTGCAGAACTTGTTATATTACATACTTTATGTAACATTGATGGAGTTAATCTCGCATTACAATTTATATTTAATCCTTTGTATCTATTATTTTGAATTTCTCGTGCCAAATTTACCCTATTACGTATACTTTCTGAACTTTCATACCTTTCTTTTGAAGATAAATCCTCAAAATCTACAGAAGGGACTTCTATATGTAAATCTAGGCGATCTAAAAGTGGACCTGAAACCTTAGAAAGATACTTAGAAACAGCATTTGAACTACATGTGCATTTTCTTTTAGTATGACCAAAATATCCGCAAGGACACGGATTCATTGCTGTTATTAGCATTAATGTGCAGGGATATGTAAAAGTTCCATTTACTCTAGATATAGTAATTTTTCCATCTTCAATAGGTTGTCTTAATACTTCCATTGAATTTCTTGCAAATTCAGGAAGTTCATCTAAAAATAATGCTCCATTATGCGCTAGAGATAATTCTCCAGGATGTGGTATTCTTCCTCCTCCAGAAAGTCCTGCTGGAGAAATTGTATGATGTGGTGATCTAATCGGTCTTTGATTTATTATCGACATATTAGTTGGCAAAAGGCCGGCTATTGAATATATTTTTGTAGTTTCTATTTTTTCTTCAAATGTCATTTCAGGCAATATTGTTGGAACTCTTTTTGCAAGCATACTTTTTCCAGAACCAGGAGGACCTATTAGCATAACATTGTGCCCCCCAGCTGCCGCTATTTCTAAGGCTCGTTTTGCTTCAAATTGTCCACATACTTGAGAAAAATCCAATCTGCTTGTTTCATTTATCTGATTATAATTAGAAATTTTAGTTGGATTTATTTTTTGTTTCCCACACAAATGCTCTAAAAGTGCTCTAACACTATTAACACCATAAATATTAATATCTGATATAATCCCAGCTTCTTTTGCATTATCTAAAGGAACATATATATTTTTTATTCCCTTTTCTTTTGCATAAATTGCCATCGACAAAACGCCTCTAACTGGCTTTACATTTCCATCTAATGATAATTCACCTATAAATGTACTTGAAGATAAATCCATTGTTAATTGTCCGCTAGATTTTAACAACGATAAAAATATAGGAAGATCATACATTGATCCTTCTTTTTTTACATTAGCTGGAGCTAAATTTACAATAATTTTTCCTATAGGAAATTCATATCCACAGTTTTTAACAGCAGATCTAACACGGTCTCGAGATTCTTTTACAGATGCATCTGGCAGTCCCACTATATCAAAAGAAGGAATCCCCTTAGATAAATCAGTTTCCACTTCTACCATATAAGATTCCATTCCAAAAACACCTGTACTATTTAACTTTGAAACCATTCTCTCACTCCCATGTTAGTATAATATTTTTGTTAATTATACCTTTTTTAAAAATGAATTTCAAATTTATTTAGTTAATTATTTATAATTTAAATTTTATATAATTTTTTTGTACTTATTCTATGTAAAAAAATTAAAGATAAAATTAATAATATTCCACAAATTATAATAGTAATAAAAATATTTACCCCTAAACTACACATTAAATACCCTACCATAGATATTACTGCTACCAAACAAGCATATGGAATTTGAGTTGACACATGATCAATATGCTCACAACCAGCACCAGTAGAAGAAAGTATTGTTGTATCTGATATTGGAGAGCAATGATCTCCAAAAACTGATCCAGCTAAAGTAGACGAAAGAGACATTACCATAAACTCAGGAGCAACTTTTTCACAAATCATTATAACTATAGGAATCAAAATTCCAAATGTTCCCCAAGAAGTTCCCATTGCAAATGATAAAAACCCCGCAATAATAAATATTATACACGGCAATAATACCATTGGTATATTTGAATTTTTAAATAAATTACCCACATATTCCCCTGTGCTTAATAAGTCACGACAAATTGCACTTATTGTCCAAGCTAATGTTAAAATTACAAACGCAGGAACCATAGATTTTATTCCTTCTATTATCCCTTCAATAAATTCTTTAAACGATAATAATTTTCTTGGTATATAAATTATAAACGAAATAATTAAAGAAAAAAATGCTGCATATGTAATTGATTTAGAAGAATCAGTATTGCTAAATGCATCTCCAATCGAAATATTTTCACTAAAATATCCTCCAGTGTATAACATTGTTATAACGGAAAATAGAATAAGCGACAATATGGGAATTAACAAATCTAAAACTTTTCCATTTTTAGAAATTTTATTATCTAAACTAGATAAATTATTTTTTCTGCTTACTTCTTCTGATTTTATAGATTTATATTCAAAATCAGCCATCTTACCAAAATCTAAATTTTTATACGAAATTATTATAATCATCATTATCGTTAAAATTGCATATAAATTATATGGAATAGTCTTTATAAAAGTAGCCATACCATTTATTCCTGAAACATTCATATATGATATTACAGAAGCTGCCCAACTAGATATTGGAGCTAATATACATATAGGTGCTGCAGTTGCATCTATTAAATATGCTAATTTAACTCTTGAAATTTTTTGTCTATCTGTTATTGGCCTCATAACATTTCCTACTGTTAAGCAATTAAAATAATCATCAATAAAAATCAAACTTCCAAAAATAGAAGTAGATAATTGTGCCCATTTTTTAGAAGTGATTTTTTTGGATGCCCATTCTCCATAAGCTAATGCCCCCCCTGATTTTGTAATAATATCAACTAATGCTCCTAAAAGAGCTAAAAAAACTATAATAAATATATTTTCTCCTAATTTATCGCACATTAAACTAAACATAACCTCAATAGATTTAATTGTTCCTGCTCCAGTACAAAAAGAATATATACAAGTCCCCGAAAAAATACCAATTGAAATTGAGGATATAACTTCTTTTGTTATTAGTGCCAACACAATAGCGACAATCGGGGGAATTATTGATAAAATTCCAACATTTATAGGGTCCACTGATTTTACACATCTCTTTCTTGTATTTAATTAATGATTTTTTGTTTTTTAATATTTTTATCTAAATTTAAAAATTTTATTCTATTTTACTACAATATTAACTATTTTATTTGGAACATAAATTTCTTTGATTATATTTTTTTCTTTTAAAAATGGAATTATATTTATATTTTTCTTAGCCATTAAAATTATATTTTCCTTTGTTTCTTCAGATGAAACAAAAATTTTAGCCCTTACTTTTCCATTTATTTGTATTACAATCTCTTTATTAATATCTTTACACTTAGTATGATCGTATTTAGGCCAAGCTTGATTACAAACTAATCCACCAGAAAATTCTTGTTTTTCCCAAATTTCTTCAGTAACATGAGGCGCAAAAGGATTAAGTAATATTGTAAACATCTTAAACTCTTCAATTGTTACTAAACTAGTTTCATAAATATCGTT
>CAYJNP010000085.1:0-3777 GCA_964371665.1 uncultured Eubacteriales bacterium
TATTATATCTTTTTATTTAAATATTACCCAACTTATTGTTAATATTAGATTGAACATTGTCGAATTTATATAATTTTTTAAAAACAATGGGACGTATTTCACAAGCTAAATATAAAGATCCAAATATAACTATATTTTTTTCTCTTAAATTTATATTTAAAGCATAATCTAAAGCATCTTCTATTTTTGGTATTGAAACTACATCATTACAATATTTTTTTAATAATTTTAAAAGAATGTTTGAATCTAAATTTCTATCATTATCTATATTAACAGTTATAATTTTTTTAAATAACCCATCTTTAAATTCATTAAAAATCTTATCTATTTCTTTATCTTTAAGTATACTAACAATAGCTATTATATTTTTAGATTTTATAAATTTACTTAAAAAACTATTAAAAGATTTCGCTCCATCAGGATTATGAGCACCATCTAAAATAATTAATGGATTTTTTGAAAGAATTTCAATTCGAGCAGGATGTTTAACATTTTTAAGCCCATTTATTAAACATTTATCTGATATAAAATATTTATTACTCTTTAAAACATTTATAGTTTCAAGGCACACTAAAGCATTTCTAACTTGATGTTCTCCTATTAAAGGTAAAATATACTCTACATTTTTATATCTAAATATTGTTTTAAAAATATTTTCTTCTAAAATTTTCAGTTCTGATAAATCAGGAACTATTAATTTATTTAATTTTTGATCTGATATTTTATTAATCATGTTAATTGCACTTTTATTTTTTTGAGGATATGAAATAGTAATTCCATTTTGTTTTATTATTCCACATTTTTCAAAAGATATTTTTGAAATACTATCTCCTAAAATTAATTTATGGTCTATAGATATAGCCATTATAATAGATACAATAGATTCATTTATAACATTAGTTGCATCTAATCTTCCTCCTAGCCCAACTTCTAAAATAACTATATCACAATTATTATCAGCAAACCATTTTAACGCAACTACAGTTAGCAGTTCAAATTCTGTTATAATTTCATTATTTTCTTTCATAATATCTACTTTATAATTAATTTCATTTATAATTTTATTTAAAGTTTTTTCTGATATCATTTCTCCAGATATTTTTATTCTTTCTCTCAATTCAATTATATGAGGAGATATAAATAATCCAGTTTTATATCCAGATTCAATTAATATAGAAGATATCATTTCACAAACAGAACCTTTTCCATTAGTACCAGCAACATGGATAAATTTCAGTTTATTTTGAGGATTCCCCATTAAACCTAATATTTTTTTTATTCTATACAATCCTAAATTTATTCCAAATTTTTTATAAGAATTTATTATTTTTTTAGTATCACTATAACTCATATTTATACTCCTATAACTTATATTTAATCTTTAATTAATAGATTTTTTTGAAAAATTTATATCATTTTTATATTGACAAAATACTATATATAGAATACAATACACATATAAGATTATTTAAATACAATATATAGTGTTAAATTTAAAAAGGAGATAAAATATGTTAACAACAATTATTAAACGAGATGGAAGAAAAACACTTTTTGATATAAATAAAATCTCTGATGCTATTTATAATGCTGCAAAATCTATTGGTGGATATGATTATGACACTGCCAAAAGTTTAGCTAAAAAAGTTAAAAACATGATAGAAAATGAAGGAATAAACTCACCATCTGTAGAATATATTCAAGATATCGTAGAAAAAGTGCTGGTAGAAGAAGGTCATTCTAAAACTGCAAAAGAATATATTTTATATCGTGCTCAAAGAACTCGCATTAGAGAAATGAGCACAAAGCTTATGAAAATATATGAAGATTTAACTTTTAAATCTGCAAAAGATAACGATATTAAGCGAGAAAATGCTAATATCGATGGAGATACTGCTATGGGCACCATGTTAAAATATGGTTCAGAGGGAGCAAAACAATTTTATGAAATGTATATGCTAGATTCTAAACATGCTAAAGCTCATAACCAAGGCGATATTCACATTCATGATTTGGATTTTTTAGCTTTAACCACAACTTGTTGTCAAATAGATATAGTAAAGCTTTTCAACGGTGGATTTTCAACTGGACATGGTTTTCTAAGAGAACCAAATAGCATAGCTAGTTATTCTGCTCTATGTTGTATTGCAATTCAAGCTAATCAAAATGATCAACATGGTGGCCAAAGCATTCCAAATTTTGACTACGGAATGGCTAAAGGCGTTGCAAAAACTTATAAAAAATTTTATACGCAAAATCTAAAAAAAGCAATAAATATTTTGTCAAATTTCCAAAATACATCTGAAATGGTCGATAAAATAATTAACGAATCAGAAAAAAATAGTGGATCTATAGCTAAACTAGAAAATAATAAAGAATATGAAAACATTGAATTTCAAATATTATTAAACTATTTTAACAAAGATACAGCTATTAAAATACAAAAATTCACTTGTGAGTTTGCTTTTAAAGAAACTAATCAAGCAACATATCAAGCAATGGAATCACTTGTGCATAATTTAAATACTATGCATTCAAGAGCAGGAGCTCAAGTTCCATTTAGTTCAATTAATTATGGTACAGACACTTCTCCAGAAGGCAGGATGGTAATTAAAAATATTCTTTTAGCTACTGAAGCTGGTTTAGGAAACGGAGAAACACCTATATTTCCAATCCATATATTCAAAGTAAAAGAAGGAATAAATTTTAATTCTAATGATCCAAATTATGATTTATTTAAATTAGCTTGTAGAGTAAGTGCTAAAAGATTATTTCCTAATTTTTCATTTATCGATGCCCCATTTAATTTGGCTTACTATAAAAAAGATCATCCAGAAACAGAAATTGCGTATATGGGGTGTAGAACTAGAGTTGCAACAAACAATTATGACCCATCTAATGAGATAGTTACTGGTAGAGGAAATCTAAGTTTTACTTCTATTAATTTACCTAGGCTTGCTATTCTAAGTAATCAAAATATAGATCTATTTTTTGATTTATTAAGCCAAAAAATAGATTTAGTAATATCTCAATTATTAGAAAGATTTGAAATTCAAGCTAAAAAATGTGTAAGAAATTTTCCATTTCTTATGGGTCAAGGGATTTGGTTAGGGTCAGATAAATTATCTGATAATGACGAAATACGAGAAATATTAAAGCATGGAACACTAACAATGGGATTTATCGGGCTCGCTGAAACATTAACTTCTTTAACAGGAAAACATCATGGAGAAAGTATTACCTCACAAGATTTAGGTTTAAAAATTATTAGATACATGAGAAGTCGTATGGATGAAGCACCTATAACTTATAAAATGAATTTTTCTTTAATTGCTACTCCTGCTGAAGGATTATCGGGCAGATTTGTGAGAATAGACTCTAAAAAATTTGGTAAAATTAATGGAATTACAGACAAAGATTATTATACCAACTCATTTCATATTCCGGTTGGATTTAATATTTCAGCACATGATAAAATTAGTTTAGAAGCGCCATATCATGAACTTACAAATGGTGGGCATATTTCTTATGTAGAATTAGACGGAGATCCTTCTCAAAATTTAGAAGCATTCGAAGATATCGTTAAATTTATGAAAAAATCTGGAATAGGTTATGGTTCTATAAATCATCCTGTAGATCGTGATCCTGTATGCGGATATACCGGTATCATAGGAGATTCTTGCCCTATGTGTGGAAGACAAGAAAATGATCAAAATTCTAATTTTGAAAGAATAAGAAGAATAACTGGATATCTTGTTGGTACAGTTGATAGATTTA
>CAYJNP010000086.1:0-3771 GCA_964371665.1 uncultured Eubacteriales bacterium
TTTTATACAAAAAAGATTAAATTTAAATAAAATTTAATCTTTTAATATGTTCTACAAAGCAATCCTTAATTATTATTATAATATATATATATCAACATCTCTCACTCCAAATTGGTAACATTCTTCAACACTATTATAATATAAATCTACCAACCTTTTTCCACTAAGCATAGCTCCTCCAGTATCTGCTGCAGTAGCGTATCCATAAACATATTTTCCATCCTGAGAAGATATATATAATTTTGTACCATAAGGAATTATACTTGGATCAACTGCTACATAACCATATTGTGCTATTTTACCAGTAGACGTAATTGCGCCTGGTTCTGCCGTATAAGCTGTTGCTGATCCTGTTAACTTTGAAGTATAATTAATTGTATTCCCAATATTATCAATAAACGTTCCATCATCGTCATCTTTTGAATATCCTTTAGAAATTGAACCTAAATTTGAAGATGTTTTTGGCTTAACTCCTATATATGTCACTTGATTTTTAGGTGAACTAATAATAGATTCAGATATAATTTTAACTTCAGCAACTTCTCCATTAATAATTTTTTGTAAACTAACTATTTCTTTTAACCCGTCATATCCTTCTTCTACTGAAGACTCTCCTTCATATAAAGAATCAGTGATAGTTGTAATCTTAGAATATGGAACAATTTTCTCATCTTTTTTTTCCTTATATTCTATTCTTACAAGATCTATAACCATTCCTTCTTCTACCATGGAATCTAGATCTACACTTAAAATATCCTCTGTTCCAATATCTACCTTAAGATATTCAAATGCTTGCCTAACGGTCCCAACAGGAACAGAAACTTCGTTTAAACTAGATCCTGTTTTAAGTGTAACATGAAGTCTTCTAGAAATATTTATTTCAATTTCATTAAAAAGTTCGGTATCCATTGAATAAGAAATTATATCATCACTATTAAGAACTATTGAAGCCTTTAAAAGTGCATCTTCTACCGTTCCTTCGCAAATCATTAATTCTTTAACTAAGTTTCCATCATCTAATATTTTAACGGAAAAAGCTCTTTTTATTTCCAGAATCAATTTTCCATTTTCTTCTGCTCTTATAACTTTATCTTCTTCTTTTAATATTATTCCTGCTCTACTTAATATCTTTTCAGTATCAGTATTTAATGAATAAATAGAAATCGTTTTATCTCCATCTTTTATATAAACTTCTTGTCCCAGAGCAAATACCGAAATGGTAGTTGTTAAAACCGTTATTCCCATAACAATCAATATTAATAAACGCTTTATATTATTAGTACATATTTTTTTATTAATCATATAAAAGCTCTCCCCTATTTAATAATATATCAACATTGTAATATTTAAATATTTTTAATCAAATAAAAATTTAATATAATATATTTATATTTTATAATCGTTTTGATTATATGTCAAGTTATATATATATTATTTTTTATTATAATTATACAATGTTAAGATGAAATATTAAAATAAAAGTTGCAAAAAAGTAGCGAAAAAATCCATTTTTTGTAATTAATTATTTTTTTTTTTATATTTTATATGCAAATTCACAAAATTAAATATTACAAATAAATTTCATTTGTGTTGTAGGTTGTAATTTGTAATTTGAACTTAGATTTTAATTTACTATTTGTAGATCACTTGAAAATATTCTCACTAATGTTATAATTATCAATATATTTTAAAACTACATATTTTAAAAGGAATGAACTTTATTTTGAATAAAAAAACTTTTTATATTACAACTCCAATTTATTATCCATCTGGTAACGCTCATATTGGTCATAGCTATTGCACAGTTGCTGCTGACGTTATGGCTAGGTACAAAAGATTTTCTGGATATGATGTTATGTTTTTAACCGGAACCGATGAACATGGACAAAAAATAGAAATGAAAGCACATGAAGTAGGGCAAACACCCAAAGAATATGTCGATAAAATTGTTAATGGGTTTAAAAAATTATGGAATTTATTAGAAATATCAAATGATAAATTTATTAGAACTACTGATGAATATCATGAAAAAGCTGTTCAAAAAATATTTAAAATTTTATATGATAAAAATGAAATATATAAAGGAAAATACAAAGGTTGGTATTGCAAACCTTGTGAAGCTTTTTTTACAAAAACTCAAATAATAAACACAGAATGTCCTGATTGTGGAAGAAAAGTTGAATGGACTGAAGAAGAAGCATATTTTTTTAAATTATCTAATTACTCTGAAAAACTTTTAGATTTATATAATAAAAATACTGAATTCTTACAACCTCAATCTAGAAAAAACGAAATGATTAATTTTATAAAAAATGGTCTAGATGATTTATGTGTAACTAGAACTAGTTTTTCTTGGGGAATTCCTATTGATTTTGACAAAAAACACATAGTATATGTTTGGTTAGATGCTTTAACAAATTATATTACAGCTATGGGATATGGCTCAGAATATGATAGCAATTTTAAAAAATATTGGCCTGCAGATATACATTTTGTTGGAAAAGAAATTATTAGATTTCATGCTATAATTTGGCCTGCCGTTTTGATGGCTTTAGATTTACCTTTACCAAAACAAATATATGGGCATGGATGGTGGCTTTTTGGAGATGGTTCTAAAATGTCTAAATCAAAGGGTAATGTTGTCGATCCAATAATCCTTTGTGAAAGATATGGGATTGATGCTATTAGATATTTTTTGCTTCGTGAAATCCCATTTGGATCTGATGGCAATTTTACCAATGAATCTTTAATCACAAGAATAAATTCAGATCTTGCTAATGACCTTGGAAACTTAGTTTCTAGAACAACAACAATGATAGAAAAGTATTTTGATTCTAAAATACCCGAAACCCATATTTATAAGGAAATCGATGAAAAATTAATTTGTGAGGCTAAAGGATTAAGGAATAAATTCGAATTTTATATGGAAAAATATCAATTTTCATCTGCTTTAAATGAAATTTGGAAATTAATTTCTAAGTCTAATAAATATATCGATGAAACTAGGCCATGGATTTTAGGCAAAGATCCAAATCAAAAAGAAAGATTAGCTGCAGTGTTATATAATTTATGTGAATGTTTAAGAATTGTTGCTGCTCTCATAACACCTTTTATGCCTACTACTTCTACTAAAATTAGTCAACAAATAGGTGCTAACCCAAATATTATAAATTGGGATAACGCTAATATTTGGGGAATATTACCAAAAAATACTACAATAAAAAAAGGTAAAACTTTATTTCCTAGAATAGATATATCACAAGAAATTGAAACTTTAAATAAATTAATTGCGTCTGATTTTTGTAGTTTAAATAATAATTTAATAGAATAGAAAAAAATAATGTAGTTAAAAGTGGGCAATAAAATTAAATAAAAATTGGAGGATTTATGAAATTAATATTTGATTCTCATGCTCATTATGATGACAAAAAATTTGATTGTGATAGAGAAATCTTGCTAAATAAAATGTTTAATTCTTCTATACATACTATAATTAACTGTGGAACAAACATAGAAAATTCAAAAAAGTGCATTATGCTTAGCCAAAAATATAAAAATATATACTGTGCATTAGGTGTTTATCCTCATGAATCAGAATCAGTAAATGAAAATTTTATTGATAAACTTGAATGTCTTTTAAAATATGAAAAAGCCGTTGCAATTGGTGAGATAGGCCTTGATTATTATTATAATTTTTGTGGTAAAAACCAACAAAAAATAATTTTCGAACAGCAACTTAAGCTTTCAAAAAAATTAGATATCCCTGTTATA
>CAYJNP010000087.1:0-3715 GCA_964371665.1 uncultured Eubacteriales bacterium
AATAGTTTCATATGGAACAGTAGCTACAGGCATACAAAATGCTGATGGAACAGTGCAAGTTAAAATCCCAGATAATTTTAATAGTGATACAGATAAACTAGTAATGTTCACAGAAACAAAAAATGGAAATTATAAAACTGACTTTGCAAGTAAAATGGTTGAAGTTGGAAAAAATTAATATATATTAATTATAGAGCCATGTATATATTGAAAATATGCATGGCTTATTTTTATGTGTTCAGATAGAAGCTATTATAAAGTAATTATATTTCTCTTTTTTGCATATAAATAGCCTATTACCTGAAGAGGGAGGCATTATATGTGAAGGGGATTGTTGAGGAACGTGCCTCAATGCTCGGAGAATATATTATAGAGAGCAAGGCTACTGTTAGAAAAGCTGCAAAAAAATTTGGAATAAGTAAAAGTACTGTACATAAAGATGTTTCAGAAAGATTAAAATATATCGATACAAAACTTTATCGTGAAGTTAAGCAAATTTTAGAAATAAATAAATCTCAAAGACATATAAGAGGAGGAATTGCAACAAAAAATAAATATAAACGCATATATAAATAGTGAAATAATTGTGCAATTTAAAATTTGATTTTATTATATCTATTGTTGATTTATTTACATTAATTAACTATAATAATTGTATGCATTATTGTCTTATAAAATATAGGTTATGTAGAAAAAATTAAGGATTGATATATATGAATAAATTCGATTTTCATACACATATTTTACCAAGTATAGATGATGGATCATCTAATGTAAAAATGTCGATCGATATGATAAATAAACTTGGGGGTCAAGGTGTTAAGAAAATACTTTTAACACCTCATTTTTATAGTTATAGAATTTCAATAGAGGACTTCACGAAAAAAAGAGCAGATGCTTTTGAAAGATTAAAATCTAAGCTTCCTGAAAATTCTCCAGAGCTTATATTAGCCTCAGAAACATATTTGACGGATTATATTTTTAATTACGACGATATATCAAGTATTCTTATTGAAAATACAAGATATCTGCTTTTAGAACTAAGTTATAGTGAAAAAATCGATGATAAAACTGTTAACAAAATTAGTTCACTAATTTCAAAATATAATATTATACCTATTATAGCGCATGTAGAAAGGTTTAATAAGGTATTTAATAATATAAAATTATACGATCAATTATTAAATATGGGTTGTTTATTCCAGGTTAATTTATATTCATTAAAAGATAATTTTTTTCTTAAAAGAAAGATATTAAAATATATAGAAAATGGATATATTCATGTTTTAGGAACAGATTGTCATAATTTAGAAGTACGCCCTCCTAAATATGATGAGTATTTTAAAATAATCTATTCAAATATTGAAAAAAAATACTTAGACAGATTAAGTTCGAATGCAGAAAAAATTCTTAATAATGAATTGATATAGATTTTTTTATTAGATATGATATAATAAATTTAAAAAGGAGGTGTTTGTAATTGTCATATAAAATTACAGATGATTGCATTAATTGTGGTGCTTGTGAATCCGGGTGTCCTGCAAATGCTATTTCTGAAGGAGAAGATAAATATATTATAAATCCAGATCTTTGTACCGAATGTAGTGCCTGTGCCGAAGTTTGCCCTGTATCTGCACCTATCAAAGAATAATTAATTTAGACTATATTTATATAAAAATATATCCTCTTAAATTAGATTTTTAAAATGATAAAAAATTTTAAATCTATTTTTGAGGATATTTAATTTAGTTTTCACGATTTTCTATGAATTTAGTTATATCATCTGATATTTGCTTAAAAATTGGTCCGCAGTCTTCTCCTCCTGATTTAGCATTTTCAGCTAAAATTATTATTGAATATTTTGGTTCTTCAAAAGGGTAAAAACCTGCAAACCATGCTTGGAATACAGATTTTCCATTATTAATAATTCCAGTTTCTGCTGTTGATGTTTTAGCACCTGCTAATTTATATGTTGGCATTCCTATATGACAAGTTCCGTATTCAATAGAAGATTTCATAGAATTTTTTAATATATTTGCGGTTTGTTTTGATATAATTGTATTTTTTTCTTTATTTTTATTTATTTGTACATATTTTAAATTTTCATCGACTATTCCTTCAACTAATTTGGGGCATATATATTCTCCGTTAGAAGCAATTGTATTTATAAAAGCACATATATGAATGGGAGTACTTAATAAAACACCTTGTCCAAAAGAAAAATTCGCCATAGTTTTTCTATTATATAAGCTTTTAATATCAGGTAAAGATCCAACTTCAGCATTCATGTTAGGAGCTAATTCAATGGACGATCCAAATCCAAATTTTTTAACCATTTTGCTCATCTGTTCAGCTGAGATAGATTCAGTCATTTTAATAAAATAAGTATTGCATGATAAAGCAATAGCCTGTTCCAAATTTATTTTATTATGCGATGTTTTATTACAACAGTGAAAATAAGCGTCTTCCACTCCAATTTCTCCATGACAATCATAAATGCAATTAGGGTCATATCCTTCTTCTAACGCTATAGCAGATGTCATTAATTTAAAAATTGATCCCACATTATACGATTCAAACGCTCTGTTTAATAAAGGTGAATTTTTATCATTTATTGCTTGTTCTAAATTGTTGGGAGAGAAATCAGGCATACTCACTAATGCTCTTATTTCACAATTTGGAACTTCTGATATTATTATTGCACCTTTTTTTAAATGATCTCTTGCTGCTTTTTGTGCTATTTCTTGGATATCTGTATCTAAAGTTAAAACTACTCCTGATTTATTTTTATATAAATTGTCTTCTAACTTTTTTTCATCACCTTGTAATAAATTATTTACAGCATCTACTCTGTATTTAACATTAATACTACTATTTTCTTTTGTTAAGTATTCTTCATAAGCTTTTTCTATACCATATATTCCATGATTTTCTGAGTTTAAATATCCAATAACATGAGGAGCTAATTGGTAGTCAGAATATCTAATCGGAACTTTAAATATATCTATATTTTTATTATTTAATATAACTTTATCTTCAAAATTAAAAATAAATGGTTTTCCGTTAGAAAATAAATTTAAAAATTGTTGATTTTGTTTTTTATTTAAAATACCATGAACTTTATTAACCACTTCAATATTTGGAATAATTGCAGCTATATTTTGAGTTTTATTTCCTGTTAATTTTTTTAGACTGCAATCGTATATAGTTCCTCTAGATTTATTAATATTTAAAGTATAGCAACTTTGATTATTAGCCGCTTGAGAAAGCATCACACCATTAGATAAATAATATAGCCTAGCTATTAGACAGCATAAGCAACATGTAATAACTGAAAATAATCCTATAATTCTATGATTATACAAGTAGATCTCCCACCTTATAAACTTATATAGAATTATTATTAGTTATATTTATATATAAATACATTTACAAAAATAAAAAATAATATAACACTTTTAACCTTATTTTCAAAATTAAAAGTGCAATATTATATAATTATAAATATTTATTTTTCATCTATATTTTTATCTACAATTAGTTCTTTAAATGAAGCAGCAAGACCAGCCATAGATTGTATTTCAGAAGGAATAATTATTTTTGTAGCTTTTCCATCAGCAGCTTTTTCAAATGCTTCTAAGCTTTTTAAAGCAATAACTTTATCTGTAGGGCTAGATTCATTAAGCATTTTTAAACTGTCAGCATAAGCTTTTTG
>CAYJNP010000088.1:0-3695 GCA_964371665.1 uncultured Eubacteriales bacterium
AAGAAATTATATTTTCACTAAGACCTAAACCTTGAATTAATTTTGAAACATCAGATTCGGCTTCCCAACCATTTATTTCAGCAAATTCAGATTCTAATTCAGAAGCTCTAACACCATCCTCATCATTAAAATCAGATTTAGCATATAATTCATCTTTTTGTTTCATTATATCATATAATCTTTTATTTCCAATAATCACTGCATCCAACACACTATATTCATCGAATTCATAGTGATTTTGTTTTAAAACAGACATTCTTAAATTTTTATTTATTGATACTATACCACTCGAAGGCTCTAGATCCCCACAAATAACTTTTAAAAATGTTGATTTACCTGCTCCATTAGCTCCAATAATACCATAACAGTTTCCAGGAGTAAATTTTAAATTTACATTAGAAAACAAATTAGTACCATCAAAACTAAGGCTTAAATTTTCTATATTAATCATTTTTCCTCCAGAAATATATTTTTTAATTTAATATTTAAATTAAACTTAACTTATATCATAAAATATTTTCAAAATAAAGTCTATAAATATAAAACAAATTTATAAACAAGTAGAATATTTTAAATTAAAAAAAGAAAGATTTATAAATAATACAGAACTTTTAAAAGTATTCTAATTTATTCAAATACATTAATTCGAAAAATCTAAATGATTTAGATTATTAAATATTTTGTATATTTGTAAAGAGTTACTATTGACTTTTATTTTCATACATTTTATAATCATTTAATATGTTTGATGTTTTTTAAAAGTCTGTTTGATTTTTATTTAATAATTAATTAGGGAGGTGAAAAATTTGGCAGTGCCTAAGAGAAAAGTTTCTAAGGCAAGAAGAAATGCTAGGAGATCTAATGTGTGGAAAATTTCTGCTCCTGCTCTTATGAAATGTCCTCAATGTTCTGAATTTAAATTAACTCACAGGGTTTGTAAAAACTGTGGATTTTATAATGGCAGAGAGGTTATTAAGAAAGAAGCCTAGTTTTTTATAATTTGAATCTTACTTAATTTTTTAGAGGAGGAGAAATCTTTCTCTTTTTTAATTTATAAATATAGTTATAAAAAGGAGAATGATATGTCTAAATTTATTGTTGCAATTGTAGGCAGACCAAATGTTGGAAAATCTACATTATTTAATAAACTTATTGGGAAACGAATATCAATAGTTGATAACACACCAGGAGTAACTAGAGATAGAATTTATGGAGAATGTGAATGGAGAAATAGGAGAATATCTCTTATTGATACAGGCGGAATAGAACCTTATTCGGATGATATTATTTTATCTAAAATGAAAAAGCAAGCTCAGTTTGCTATTGATTCCGCAAATATAATAATATTAGTTACAGATTTAACTTCAGGCATCGTTGCTACCGATCAAGAAATTGCTACAATGCTTCAAAAAACTGAAAAACCTGTTATTCTTTGCGTGAATAAATGTGATAAAATAGGAAAAATTGATCCTAATGTTTATGAATTTTATAATTTAGGGCTTGGAGAGCCTATTCAAGTATCGTCTATTCATGGACATGGAACGGGAGATTTGCTAGATGTTATCTATAAACTTCTTCCGATTGAAAAAGCAAACGAGATTAATAAAGAGTATATTAGTGTAGCAATAATAGGAAAACCTAACGCAGGGAAATCATCGCTTATAAATAAAATAATAGGAACAGATCGATTAATAGTTTCAGATATAGCTGGAACAACAAGAGATGCTATTGATACTCAAATAGAAAATAAACATGGAAAATTTAAATTAACTGATACTGCTGGAATTAGAAGAAAAAGTAAGGTAAATATAGTATTTTAAGAGCCAAAATGGCAGTAGATCGTTCTGACATTTGCGTTATAATGATAGATGCACAAGAAGGATTTACTGAACAAGATTCTAAAATTGCAGGGTTAGCACACGAATCAGGGAAAGCTAGCATAATAGCAGTTAATAAATGGGATGTGATTGAAAAAAATACTAAAACAATGTTACAATATAGAAAAAAATTGGAAAACGATTTTTCCTTTATGTCGTATGCTCCTATAATATTTATATCTGCAAAAACTGGACAAAGAATAGAAAATTTATTTGAATTAATAAAAAAAGTTTCAAATTTTCATGCTATGCGAATATCTACAGGGATGCTTAATGATTTATTATCTGAAGCTATAATAAGAGTTCAACCTCCTACAGATAAGGGAAAGAGGCTTAAAATTTATTATATGACTCAAGTTTCAACTAAGCCTCCTACATTTGTATGTTTTGTTAATTCAAAAGATTTGTTTCATTTTTCATATCAAAGATATATTGAAAATAGAATTAGAGATACATTTAATTTAATAGGAACTCCTATAAATTTTATAATTAGGGAAAAAAATAATTATAAGAGAAGGTAATTATGCATATTTATTTAGTTTTAATATTAATTGTGATAATAATATCTTATTTATTAGGAAGTATAAATTTTTCTATAATTATTACAAAAAAATCAAAATTAAAATCTGATATTCGAACTATAGGAAGTGGAAACGCTGGTTTTACAAATGTATTAAGGTCAGTGGGGAAAAAGCAAGCGATTTTTACAATGGTTGGAGATTTTTTAAAATGTATAGTGGCAATATTATTAAGTAAAATGATTTTTTCCTTATCTTTTTTATTTAAAACTCAAAGTTTTGAAATGTTACAGTATATTGCATATTTATCTGGAATATTTTGCTTTTTAGGTCATATTTACCCTTGTTTCTTCCAGTTTAAAGGCGGAAAGGGAGTATTAACTGCTTGCGCGATGATAGTTATGACTGACTTTAGAGTTTTTATTATATCAATTAGTGCATTTTTGATATGTTTATGTATATCAAAAATCATTTCTCTTTCATCTATTATTGCTGCCACATCATACTTTTTATCTACATTTGTTTTAACGTATATGATCGATTATAAAATATATAATAAAACTTCTTTGAAATATGTTATTTTAATTTCATTAGTTTCATTGTTAATATCGTTTATGATAATTTATTTGCATAAACCAAATATTAAAAGGATATTAAATGGAGAAGAAAAAAAAATATCTTCAAAAAAAATTTAATTTGAATTTTAAAACTTCTATTTCTTGCATATATGTATAGAAAGGGAGGTTTTTATATGAAATTTTTTATATTAACAAAAAAAAGTCTTGCTATTATAGGAATTTGTTCTATATGTTTTGTTCTCACGATTATTATGACTGTAAATGGATTGGTAGCTGTAACTACAAATGCTTCCAATCCTAAAAAAATTCCAATTTATTATACACAAAGAGACGAAAAAATAGTGAGCATATCATTTGATGCGGCTTGGGGAAATGAACAAACTCAGAATCTTTTAGATACATTAGAAAAATATAATGTAAAATCTACATTTTTTTTAGTTGGAGATTGGGTGGAGAAATATCCAGAATCTGTTAAATCTATATATGATCATGGTCATGATGTAGGAAATCATTCTAGTACACATCCTCATATGCCAAAACTTTCAAAAGAAAAAATGATATCTGAAATAGATACATGCAACAGTAAAATTGAATCAATAATTGGTACTAAACCTATACTTTTTAGGCCGCCATATGGAGATTACAATAATTCGCTTGTAGATACAATAATGGAAATGAATATGTATTGTATACAGTGGGATGTTGATAGTTTAGATTGGAAA
>CAYJNP010000089.1:0-3664 GCA_964371665.1 uncultured Eubacteriales bacterium
GTTTTTTAAAATGAGCTTGAACTTCTTTTTTTAATATTCCAGCACCTTTTCCATGAATAATTGTAATTTGGTTAATTCCCAAAAGCAGAGATGAATCAATAAATCTATCAAGTTCAATAATTGCTTCTAAAGCATTCATTCCTCTTAAATCTATTTCTGTGGTTACATTTTTTTCAAAATTACTTTTAATATTTCTAGTAAAACTTTTATTTTCAATGTTTTTTAATTTTGCTTCATCTAAGAGTCTAATATTACTAATCGGAACTCTAGTTTTAATGCCCCCTGCTTGCACTAAAATATTAGATTTATCAACACTAATTATAACTGCTTTTTTGTCTATATCAAAAATCAATACATTATCACCTTTTTTTAACGCTCTAGGTAATTTATATTCAGTATTTTTAATTTTATTAATAGGATCAGCATTTATTTCTAAATTTTTTATTTTAGAATTTAATTTTATTTTATCTTGCTCATTTAAAGATTTTTTGTTTTTTTTGAAATTTTTTAATTCTTTTAAAATTTCATCGGATGTAATCTTAGTTTTATTTAAAATATTTGAAGCTTGTAATT
Source organism: uncultured Eubacteriales bacterium (assembly GCA_964371665.1). Lineage (GTDB taxonomy): Bacteria > Bacillota > Clostridia > Oscillospirales > Acutalibacteraceae > CAYJNP01. Next base: position 574 of record CAYJNP010000089.1, read on the forward strand.
TGGCTTGTTCAATATATGACATGGAATCTTTTTTAGTTTGCTGAAGAATCTTATCTGCATCTAATTTAGCTTTTTGTGCTTGTATTTTAAGCATATCAATTTCCTGTTTAGTTTGTGATAGTTCACGCCTATTTTTTTCTAAAATTTCTATAACAGATTCAAAATTTTTGTTTTCTTTCGATATCAATTTTTTAGCTCGATTAATAATTTGAATATCTATTCCAAGTTTACTTGATATAGCAAAAGCATTTGATTTTCCAGGTAACCCTATTAATAGTTTATATGTTGGTTTAAGCGTTTTTATATCAAATTCACAACAAGCATTTTTAACCCTATTAGTTGAGATTGCAAATTCTTTAAGTTCACTATAATGAGTAGTAGCAATTATTTTTGCACCTAAAGCATTTAGATGCTCAAGTATTGCTATAGCTAAAGCAGCCCCTTCGATAGGATCTGTTCCAGCACCAAGTTCATCTAAAAGTATTAAACTTTTATGATTTGAAATTTTTAATATATCTATAATATTAGTTATATGTGAAGAAAAAGTAGAAAGAGATTGTTCAATGCTTTGTTCATCACCAATATCTACAAGTACATTTTCAAATATACAAATCTTGCTATTTTCTGAAGCTGGAATCATCATTCCACACATGGTCATTAAAGTTAATAAACCAGCTGTTTTAATTGATACGGTTTTACCTCCAGTATTAGGTCCTGTTATAATTAATGTATCAAAATTTTTTCCTAAATTAATGTCGATAGGGATTACTTTTTTTGGGTCAATTAAAGGATGTCTTGCTTTTTTTAATTCTATTATACCCTTATCATTAATAGTAGGTAGGCTAGCTTTCATTTTATATCCTAATGTTGCCTTAGCAAAAATGACTTCTAAATCTATGCATAATTTATAACTTTCAGTAATAGTCTCATAAAATGTTCCTGTTTCTAATGAAAGTTCTTTAAGAATTTTTTCCGTTTCAATAATTTCTTTAGATTTTAATAATCTTATATCATTATTAAGTTCAACTACATGCATAGGTTCTATAAATACAGTAGCTCCACTTGATGATGTATCATGAACCAATCCTTTTATTTCATTTCTAAATTCTGTTTTAATAGGGATAACAAATCTATCTGATCTAATTGTAACAATAGCATCTTGCAAATATTTTTGGTATGTAGTGGAGTGAATTAGTTTATCTAGAGTTTCTCGTACTTTAAGTGATATTGATCTAATTTTTCTTCGTATTTTTCCAAGTTCAATTGAAGCTGAATCTGAAAGATGGGTTTCAGATTCTATGCATCTAAATAATTTCTCTTCAAAATAATTATTTGATACTATATTTTGAAAATAAATATCAAGAGTGGTAGAGATAGTGCTACTTTTATTTTTCCATTTTTTTATATATCTGAAAGTCTTTAAGACATGAGCAACTTTTAGAAGTTCATCTATAGTTAAAATTCCTCCTGATTTAGCTTTTTTCATAAAATTATTAATATTATAAATTCCTAAAAAAGATGGATTTCCAAATCTAATTGAAAGCATATGTGCATCGTATGTTTCATTTAAAAGTGATTGTACTTTATGAATTTCATTATTTGGAGTGATTTTTAAAATTTTGTCAATAGCATCAAAAGAAGAAACTTCTAAAGATAAGATTTTTAAAATTTTATCAAGTTCTAAATTATTAAAGATTTTATTCATAAAAAATAAGCATGATTTTTTCATGTAATATAATAAAACAACATGAAAAAATAAAATTCATACTTACTGCCCTCCCTTTTTTATTTAATTGTTTAAAAAGCAACTAAAGTTTTAATCTTATTTAATATCATAGCAAATTTGCTTATAAAAATCTAAGGATTTTAAATTTTTATCTAATTTTGATAAGACATATTCTTCAGATGCTTTGAAAAAAAAATTAGCAGATTTTTCAGCTAAATGAAATGAAAATAATTTTTTGAAATCAGCATATATACTATGTCTAAGGGCTGTTAAAGAACCAATATTAAGTTTAATTTCTTTGGTTGAAGTAGATTTATAATTAAAACATTTGTCACAATAAATACACCCCTTATCAACACAAAAATACATATAATTAGATTCATATTTAGAACAAATTTTGCAAGCAATTAAATTAGGCATATATCCAGAAATAGATATTATTCTCATTTCAACAATAGATTTAATTAATTTATTATCAATTTTTTTATTACATAGAAAATGCAAAGCGTTTAATATTAATCGTAATAAAGTTTCAGATGCAATATTTTCATCAAATAAATACATTGTAAGTTCACAAAAATATTGTGCAATTGATAATTTTTCTATATTGTTTCTAAGATTAAAAAAAATTTGTTCTGCAAATGCTTCATTCACTATATATTTATCGCGGGTTTTATATATAATAAACTGTGAATAACATAAAAGCTGTGTTCCCACAGCATTTTTATTTTTTAAATTTTTTGCATTTTTAACAAAAGCTCTAATTAACCCTTTATCTCTGGTTAATATAGTTATTAATTTGTCTTTATCAGAAATACTCATTTCCTTTACTACAAGACCGTCTGTATTTATTTGCATTTTGAGCTTCCTCTTCTTGAGAATTAATTTTATTTTGATTTTTAATTTGGCTATATACTAAATAATCTGTAATTCTACCTGTTTTAATAAACACATTCCATGCTAAATCTTCGTTCACAGAAATTCCCCCTTTAATATACTCATAAATTTTAGTATATACATAAGAGATTAATATAACCTTTTATTTTAACTCCAAATATTGCTTAATTATACCCTAAATTTCTAATTTCATTATCTATATTTCTCCAATTTTCTTTTACTTTTACCCATAAAGTCAAATTGATTTTGCAACAAAAAAATTTTTCCATATCTTCGCGAGCAAAAATACCAATTTTTTTAAGTATAGCTCCATTTTTTCCAATAATTATTCCTTTATGACTATCTTTTTCACAATAAATTGTAGCATCAATATCAGTAATTTCCTTTTTATTTTGTCTACATTTCATTTTCTCAATATAAACAGCTACTCCATGTGGAATTTCCTTATCTAAAAGTTTAAGTATTTTT
>CAYJNP010000090.1:0-3585 GCA_964371665.1 uncultured Eubacteriales bacterium
ATTTAAATTTTTCAAGTGCATAAATATAATCTTTTGAAAACGTATCTAATTTTTTGCATAATATACCATCTTGTAAATAATTTTCAAGATCTTGTTCCCATTGCCAAGTTGTAGATTTTAATCTATCTTTTATTTTAGAAAATTCAGAAATAAATATTATATTGTCTGAATGAATATAATCAAGTAGGGTAGAGGGAGAATTATAAATTAGAGGAAAAAATTTATCTATAGATCCAGGAATAATATTATTTTGAAGTTGCTCTATTTCCAAGTTTAAAATATCTATTGATTTGCTATTATTAATATTTTTTTCAAGTGAGTTTTTTAAATTTTTTATTTTATTAATTAAATTATCTATATCTTCAATTAAAATTTCTGTAGATGGAGATAAAGTAATTTCATCTATATAATTATTTCTTCTTTGAGTTTCAACGTCAAAAAAAGATAAAGTATCAATTTCATCTCCAAAAAATTCAGCTCTAATAGGGTATTTAGAATCAGGTGGATAAAAATCCAAAATTCCTCCTCTTATAGAAAATTGGCCTTCATTTTCAACTTGATCATATTTTTTATATCCGCATGAAATTAAAATATTTGAAATTTTTTTTATTTCAATTGAGCTTGATACTTTTAAAGTTATAGTTTTATTTTTTAAAATATTGCATGGAATAGTATATTGTAAGCATGAATCTATGCATGAAATTATTATATCAAAATTATTTTTAATTATATTTAAAAGGACATTTAATCGTTTATATTCAAATTCTTTTGATTGACTTTCAATATTAGAAAAAACAAAATCTCTAGAATAATAAACATAAACTTTAAGCCCCATGCTAGACAAATCATTAGCCATTTTTTGAGCTTCAATTTCATCAGATGCAATTAAAAAAGCTTTTTTGTTTTTTTCAATACATAAAGAATAAATTAAATGGCTTTTATGTATTAAAGATATTCCAGTGACTTCAATAATATTTTTGTGTTCATTAATTAAGTTTGAGATTTTTTTATACTCTTTCAAATTTATAATTTCATTTTTTAGAAATTTCATATTAATATGCATAATACTCTTGAATTTTATAAAAATATAAGATTAAAAACAAGAGTTTTATGCTATGATTCCACCTTTCGCGTAACTTTTTAGGAAAAAACTTTTTAATATTATATGATTTCGAAATATGTTGTTAGTTAACCATTTAATTATATTTATTCATAGCCCTTTCTATGTTACCTGATACTATTAAATTTATTGATTTTAAAGTGTTTGTAATAGAACTTTTTAAAATATTCATTTCTTTTTCGCTAAAATCAGATAAAACCCAATCAGCTAAGTTATAAGAAATATTGGGTTTTGAGCCAATCCCAATTTTTATTCTAATAAAATCATCTTTTTTTGAAAGATCTATTATATTTTTTAATCCATTATGTCCACCAGCACTGCCTTTGCGCCTAATTCTTATAGTTCCTACATCTAAATTTATATCATCAAGTATTACAATAATTTTATTAGATGGTATTTTATAAAATTTCATTGCTTCTACTATAGATTGTCCGCTATTATTCATAAATTGTTGGGGTTTAATTAATAAAATTTTTTTTGAGTTTATTAATGTGCTTTCACATAAAGCGTTAAATTTTTTTTTATTAATTAGTATTCCATGTTTTTTTGCAATATAATCTATTGCTAAAAAACCTGCATTATGCCTAGTATTAATATATTTATTTCCGGGATTTCCAAGGCCTATTAATATATATTCTATTGAACCACTAAAATCAATTTTATTTTTATTAATATCATCAAATATTATCATATATAAACACCTCAAAAACAGATATTGACGGGATAGAGTTACTATCCCGTCTTAAAATATCAAAAATATAGTTTTATTTAAATGTTAATTATTTTATTTATAAAAACATAGTAGAAACAGGTTTATCAGAATAGATTCTTTTAATAGCTTCAGCAAAAAGGGGAGCAACTGAAAGCACTGTAAAATTATCTAAAAGCTTTTCTTTTGGTATAGGGACAGTATTTAAAAGAATAACTTCTTTTATATGACTACATTTTATTCGTTCAATTGCAGATCCAGATAGCACTCCATGAGTAGCGCAGGCATATATTTCTCCTGATCCACCTTTTTCTGTTAAAGCTTTAGCGGCATTGCATAATGTTCCAGCAGTATCTATCATATCATCAACTAAAAATATTTTTTTATTTTTAACATCACCTATAATATTCATAACTTCAGAAACATTAGCTTTTTGACGCCTTTTATCAATAATAGCTAGTGGACACCCAAGTCTAGTTGAAAAATTTCTAGCTCTTGTAACTGATCCCAAATCTGGAGATACCACTACATAGTCATCAATTCTATCTCCCATTTTTTTTCTTAAAAAAGAAGTCAATAAAGGAGCTCCAACTAAGTGATCTACAGGAATATTGAAAAAACCTTGAATTTGTGGAGCATGTAAATCAATAGTTAATATTCTATTAGCCCCTGCTGTTGAAATAAGATCAGAAACTAATTTTGCAGATATAGAATCTCGAGCTTTAGCTTTTCGATCTTGTCGTGCATATCCAAAATAAGGAATAACAGCTGTTATCCTGGCAGCAGAAGCACGTTTCATAGCATCTATCATTATAAGAAGTTCCATAAGATTATTGTTAACAGGATTACAAGTTGATTGAACTATAAAACAATCAGATCCTCTAACAGATTCATGAAGACCAATAGAAATTTCTCCATCACTAAAAGTACTAGCATCAGATTTACCAAGTGCTAATCCTAGAGCTTCAGATATTTGAATAGCTACACTAGGGTTTGAATTAGCAGTAAATATTTTTATATCTTTTCCGTGAAAACTCATAGTAAATTAACTTCCTTTATAATTTAATTTTCTTTGTTATTTATGATTGATTTAAAAGGTCCTACATTTTCAAATTCTAAAAATTGGCTATTAATACAATGAGAATTGTTGATTGAAACATTATCAGAAATATTACAATTAACTATTTCGCAATTAGGTCCTAAACTACAATTTTCTCCAATTATAGTGTTTCCATAAATTAGTGTTCCAGGTAAAATAATAGTCCCTTGATTAATTTTTATATCAGGACCAATTATAATTCCATCTATACAAGGAATTTTAACACCTTTTTTTAATAAATTTTTAATAATATCTTCCCGTGCAATAGTATTTAATTCATGAAGCTGCAAACAATCATTTGCTCCTAAAACAATTTTAGAAGAGTTTGAAATGAATGCATTTACATTGCATTTTTTTTCTAATAATAAATTAATAGCATCTGGCAAATAGTATTCACTCTGAGAGTTGTTATTTGTTATATTATCTATGACAGACAATAAATCTCTAACTTTAAACCAATAAACACCAGAGTTAACCTCGTTTATATTTTTGATATTATCATTTGCATCTTTTTCTTCTATAATTTCTTTGAGTTTATCATTATGTGAATCCCTAATAATTCTACCATAACCAGAAGGATTATTTAATTTAGAAGATACAACGGTAACTGAATTTTTTTCTTTAATGTGTAGTAAATATGATTTTTCAATTGTATTA
>CAYJNP010000091.1:0-3501 GCA_964371665.1 uncultured Eubacteriales bacterium
GGATATAAATCATTTTCATCAATAATAATTGAATTTACCTTGGAAAATTCTTTCACTGAAGAATACCCCGATAAAATAGATTTTTTATCTATAGCTATTCTACATAATTTATGTAACCCTCCATTTGTAACTACCAAAAAAACAACAGGAACACTCATACAAGCAATAACAGTAAAAGTACTAATAGCATTAAATATATCACGACTCATAATAAATACAAATAATGCCAATATTGAAGAAATAAAAATTGAAATAAATGAAACAATTTCAAATATCTTTTTTTTAGCTATATCTTCTTTAGGTTGATCTAAAATATCGGTTAATAAATTTAACTTTTCTTGATATGCTATCAAACTATTTTTACCTTTTAAATTAAATTTAAAATTTTGTGGTATCGTATCTTTATCATAATATTTAACACGAAATTTTTGAATATTTGCAGAGGAAAAAACTAAATTATTTCTCACCTTAATATCTAAATATAAAAGTCCAACACAATGAAAAAATAAACTTATAAAAACAACCCCAGAATAAATTGATAATCTATCATGACCTTCTCCAAATTTAGATACACAAAATAAACTACTGATAATTTGAACAAAACTAGCAACAAAAGCTATTGATATTGGAGAATTTACATTTGGTTTTAACTTTATAACAGATATTATTCCATTTTTTACAATAGAAAAACATAAAATTAAACAAATAATTATACAACACAAATTGTAATATATGTAAATTAAGTAAATATTTTTCACATGTAAATTCGAAAAAACTATAGGACTAAATTTATATAAACATGAAAAAACAACCAAAGAAAAAACAATTAAAAAAATTACTAAACATCTTATAACATCTTTTTTAATTTTTAATGTAATATTTATTTTTTCTTTTTTTTTGCATTCAGACTTTTTAAAAAATTCTTTACTAGAATCTGATTTTATTTCTGTTTTCTTATAAATTTTCTGTTTTTCTTTCTTTAAATATTTTTTTTTATTTTTTTCACTCGTATCATTACAAGGTGATTTCCATTCATTTACGCTATTAATGATTTGTTGTTTATCATATTTATTTTCTTGAATTTCTACAACTTCTAAGGGATTAATCTTTTCATTTTTAATCTCTGTATTACTGCTATCACTAAAAATATTTTCTTTTTTATTTTTTTTCCTTAAAATATTAAATTGACTTGTATTTTTTTTATCTTTTTTTAAATATTTTTCAGGTATATCATAAATTTTTGAATTATTAGAATTTAAAATCTTTTCAAAATTTTTTTTAATATTTTTAGATAATTCTTCATCCTCTTTTTGGATCACCTTATGTTTTATTTTTTCAGCATACGAAAGTATTCCATCTATTGAATATTCCTCATTTTTCATGTTTTTACCTCCTTTACTTAGCATTTAAATTCATTCTTTGCCTAGCTATTTCATACATTAAAACTCCTGCTGCTACTGAAGCATTTAACGATTTTATTTCTCCCATCATTGGAAGAGATAAAAATCCATCACATTTTTCTTTTATTAACCTACTAATTCCTTTCCCTTCATTTCCTATCACTAAAGCTATAGGTCCATTTAAATTGCTTTCACACCATAAATTTCCCAACATATCTGCACCATAAACCCAAATTCCTCTTTTTTTTAGATCATCAATAGTATCAGATATATTAGTCACTTTTGCAATTTTTATATAATTTACAGCACCAGCAGAAGATTTATTAACAACATGAGTTATCCCGCTAGAACGTCTCTTAGGAATAATAATTCCATGTGCACCTGAACATACTGCTGTTCTGATAATTGCACCCAGATTATACGGATCTTCTATTTTATCTGCAATTATCAAAAATACCGGCTCATTTTTTAATGATGCTGTTTCAAATATATCGTCAATAGAATAATATCGATTTTCAGAAACTATGGCTATTACTCCTTGATGCGGGATATTTTCACAAATATTATTTAGTTTTTTTATATCACTATTTTTAATAGTTACCCCCATTTTTTTAGCTTTATTGATAATCGAAATTAAAGCTCCTGATGATATCCCTTTATTAATTAAAATATATTCTATATTTCTATTAGAATTTAAAGCTTCCATTACAGGGTTTCTGCCAACAATTATATTTTCATTTTTTTGTTTCATTAATTTTCCCTCAATTTTATACATTGAATTTAATTATAACATAATACAGTCAAATTTAGAATACAATATTGCAAAATTACTGTTAATTTTATGTATTTTTTATTAACTAACTTAAATGTGCTTTCTAAAATGCAAACCAGAAGTTATAATATAAAACAGATACATATAAAATTAAAAATTTTATTATAAAAAGGAGAATTATTATGAGAATAGGGCATGGTTATGATGTGCATAAATTAATTTATGGAAAAAAATTAATTTTAGGAGGATTAGAAATATCTAATAATAAAGGTCTTTTAGGTCATTCTGATGCCGATGTATTAACGCACGCAATAATAGATGCCCTTTTAGGTGCATCGTGTTTAGGAGATATAGGAGAAATTTTTCCTGATACTAATGAGTTATATAAAGATTCTAATAGTTTGAATTTATTGTTAGATATAAACTTAAAATTAAAAGAAAAAGGATATAAAATATCAAATTTAGATGCTACTGTAATAGCTCAAAAACCCAAAATTAAGCCATATATTTATTTAATGAGAAAAAATTTAACTGATATTTTAAGTATCCCTATATCTTGTATAAGTATAAAAGCAACAACAGAAGAAGGTCTTGGATTTACTGGTAATGAAGAAGGTATTGCAGCACATTGTGTTTGCTTAATAGATACATATTAAATTAATTTTTAAATTTGTATTTTTAAAACTATATATTTGTGTTAGTATAATAACGTATATATTTTTAGATTTTAGAGGATTATTTATGAAACGTCGTGATAAAAAAAATTATTATTTAGATATCGCAGAAACTGTTCTAGAAAGAGGTACTTGCCTTAGAAGAAATTATGGATCAATAATCGTTAAAAAAGATCAAATAATTTCCTCTGGATATAGTGGTGCACCTAGAGGAAGAAAAAATTGTTCTGACATTGGCATTTGTGTTAGAGAATCAATGAAAATACCTAGAGGTGAAAGATATGAATTATGCAGGTCTATTCATTCTGAAGCTAATGCTATTATACATGCATCCCGAGCAGAAATGATTAATTCAAATTTATATTTAGTTGGTAAAGAAGTTTTAACTGGTGAATATGTTCAAAACGCTTCTTGCTGTTCTATGTGTAAAAGGCTTGTTATAAATGCTGGAATAAAAAATATTATTATTCGCATAAATAAAGATGAATTTAAAGAAATAAACACTGTAAACTGGGTTGAAAACGATGAGTCTTTAAGTGCTACAAATGGTTACTGAAAATTAATTTTAATATTTAATTTTAATTTGGAAATCATAGTATTTAAGATATATTTTATGATTTTATTTATATTAATAGAAAGGATCTGATTATTTAGT
>CAYJNP010000092.1:0-2336 GCA_964371665.1 uncultured Eubacteriales bacterium
GAGATGTTGGAGTTAAGACTTCCAAGCATATTTGTTGTGAATTGAGAAAAAAAATAAAAATCGATGGAGTAAAAGATCCAAGTGAAATTAAAAACATTTTAAACAATATAATTTCTGATATGTTACGCGGAGGGCAAAATCTTGATATTAATACTAAACCTTCAGTTATATTGGTTATTGGTGTAAATGGAGTAGGTAAAACTACAACAATAGGAAAACTTGCTTTTAACTTAAAAAAGCAAGGAAAAAAAGTTATACTTGCAGCTGCAGATACATTTAGAGCAGCAGCGATAGATCAGCTAATTGTATGGGCTAATAGAGCACAAGTTGATATAGTAAAACAAAGGGAAGGTTCAGACCCTGCAGCGGTAGTTTTTGACGCAATTTCAAAAGCTAAATCTAAAAATGCAGATGTGGTTATTTGTGATACAGCAGGAAGACTTCATAATAAAAAAAATTTGATGGGTGAATTAGAAAAAATAAATAGAATTATAAATAGAGAATTAGGAGAATCAAATAAAGAAATATTACTTGTTTTAGATGCAACTATTGGTCAAAATGGAATAAATCAAGCAAGAGAATTTAAAAATACGGCTGGAATTACAGGAATCGTTTTAACAAAATTAGATGGAACAGCAAAAGGTGGAGTTATTTTAGCGATTAGAGATGATTTAAATATACCTGTAAAATTTATTGGGGTTGGAGAACAAATAGATGATTTACAAGAGTTTAACCCAGATAGCTTTGCTGATGCATTATTTTTAAATGAATAAAAATATTAAGGAGAATAAAAATTGAATTTTATATTAGCTACTAATAATAAAAATAAAATGAAAGAAATGAAAGATATTTTAACACCTTTAAAAATTAATGTGTTTTCTGCCGAAGAGTGTGGGTTTGATTTAGATTTAGTAGAAGAAAATGGAGAAACATTAGAAGAAAATGCAAGGATTAAAGCTATTTCTGCTTTTAATATTACAGGGATGGCATCGATTGCAGATGATACAGGCCTTATGGTTGATGCATTGGGAGGAAAACCGGGAATATATTCGGCTAGATATGCTGGTGAAAATGCTAATTATATAGAAAATTTACAAAAGTTGCTATTGGAATTAAAAAGCGTTCCTATGAAAAAAAGAACTGCAAAATTTATTTGTTCTATTTGTTGTATTTTTAAAGATATGTCTAAAATAGAAGTAAAGGGAGAATGTGAAGGATATATAAGTGAAAAACCGATCGGAAGTGGTGGATTTGGATATGATCCAATATTTGTAACTGAAAATGGGAAAACATTTGGAGAATTGAGTTTTTTTGAAAAAAATAGTATAAGTCATAGAGGAAAAGCTATAAAAAAATTAGTTGACGAATTAAAAAATAAGTTTAATGGATAAGGGGATATATATAAATGTTAACAAGCAAACAAAGATCATATTTAAAGTCTATATCAAATTCTATTGATACTATAATTATGATAGGAAAATTAGGGATAAATAAAGAAATAATTAAACAAGTGGATAATGCACTTGAGGCTAGAGAATTGATAAAAGGTAAAGTTTTAGATACTTCAATTCAAAATTCAAAAGAGATTTCAGCTTGGCTTAGTGATAAATTAGGTGCAGAGGTGGTTCAAGTTATAGGTAGTAAATTTATTATTTATAGAAAAAATAATAAAGAATCAAAAATAATTTTACCAAAATCTAACTAAACAATATGAATAAAATAGGAATTTTTGGGGGAACTTTTGATCCAATCCATAATGGACATATAAACTTGGCAGTATATTTTTATCAGTTTTTAAATCTTGATAAAATTATTTTTATTCCAACAAATTCACCACCTCATAAGGTGAAAAATAGTAATTCAACTAATAAAGACAGATTAGAAATGTGTAAATTAGCATTAAAGGAATTTGAAAATTTTGAAGTTTCTGATCTAGAAATAAAAAGAAGTGGTAAAAGTTATACGTTCCAAACTCTTATAGATTTAAAAGAAATATATAGTGAAAGTAGATTTTATTTTATATTAGGATCCGATATGTATGTTACAATAGATACTTGGAAAAATTTTTTAGATATATTAAATTTAGTATATTTATGTGTTGGCAATAGAGGAAAATATGTTGAAGATGATATAGTTAGTTACTCAAAAAAAATAGAAAAATTAGGAGGAAATACTATTATAGGAAAATTTAATTCAATAAATTTATCGTCAACACAAATTAGAGAAAATATAAAAAAATTTGTTAGTATAGATAATTTGCTTCCAAGCAAAGTGAAACAATATATTAATAAAAAAGGGATTTATAGGGAGTGGTAAGTTAAATGAACATAGATGAT
>CAYJNP010000092.1:2349-3045 GCA_964371665.1 uncultured Eubacteriales bacterium
GCCAAGAAGATATTTTCATTCATTATATGTAGCAGAATCAGCTGTTAATTTAGCAAATAGATATGGAGTGGACATTAAAAAGGCTGAAATATCAGGGCTTCTTCATGATGTAACTAAAAATACACCGAAACAAGAACAACTCAAAATAATTAATGAATTTAGTAATTTTGATACAGCTTTAACAAATGTTCAGAAAACTTCAGCTAAATTGTGGCATTCTATTTCAGGAGCACTATATGTTGAGCATGTTCTAAAAATAAGTGATCAAGAAATAATAAATGCTATAAAATATCATACAACAGCCAGAGCTAAAATGAGTCCTTTAGATAAAGTAGTATTTGTTGCTGATTGTACATCAAGAGATAGAACGTATTTTAGAGCTGAGAAAATAAGAAAATTAGCTAATGAAAGTTTAGATATTGCAATTTTAGAGATACTTTCTTTTACTATATGGAATTTATCTAAAAAAAAATCGTTAATCGATGAAAATACTTTTTTGGCTTATAATGAATTTTGCATTAAAAATATAGTTTAACAAGGGGGATATAATATGAAACCTTTAGAAGTAGCAAAAAAAACCATAAAAATATTAGATAATAAAAAAGCTATAGATATAAAATTAATGTGTGTTAAAGAAAATTCGATTTTATCAGATTATATTGTTGACAGTAACTTTCGCAGTTGTGAAATTGTACT
>CAYJNP010000092.1:3055-3496 GCA_964371665.1 uncultured Eubacteriales bacterium
AACGAGTATAACGCATGTTAAATCTTTGTCAGAAGAAGTTGAAATGATTTTAAAAGAAAATGGGATTTCACCTAATCATGTAGAAGGCCATCGTTCTAATTCTTGGATATTGATTGATTATGGAAATGTTATTGTACATGTATTTTTAAAAGAAACTAGATCTTTTTATAATCTTGAAAAACTTTTACAAGATGCAAAAGAAATTGAGATAAACTAGGAGGAAACATAAATTCATGAAATATAATCATAATCAAATAGAAGATAAATGGCAGAAAAAATGGGAAAATATGAAAGTATTCCATGCATCTAACAATTCAGATAAAAAAAAATTTTATGTATTGGTAGAATTTCCTTATCCTTCAGGTCAAGGTCTGCATGTTGGACATCCTAGATCATATACAGCACTGGATATTATTTCTAGAAAGAAAAGACTAGAAGGTT
>CAYJNP010000093.1:0-3472 GCA_964371665.1 uncultured Eubacteriales bacterium
TGTTGATTGTCCTGGGCATGCTGACTATGTTAAAAATATGATTACTGGTGCAGCTCAAATGGATGGTGCGATATTAGTTGTATCAGCAGCCGATGGTCCTATGCCTCAAACAAGAGAGCATATTTTGTTGTCGCGTCAAGTTGGTGTTCCTCATATTGTTGTATTCATGAATAAGGCAGATCAAGTTGATGATGAAGAATTGTTAGATTTAGTTGAGATGGAGATTCGTGATTTATTAAATGAATATGAATTCCCAGGTGATGATACTCCAATTATAAAAGGATCTGCGTTGGTAGCACTAGAATCAAAATCAAAAGAAGCAAGTGCATCTGAATATGCTTGTATTCATGAATTGATGAAGGCTGTTGATGAGTTTATACCAACTCCTGAGCGAAAAACTGATCTTCCTTTTATTATGCCTGTTGAAGATGTATTTACAATTACAGGTAGAGGAACAGTTGCTACAGGAAGAGTTGAACGTGGGCAATTAAAAACAAGTGAAGAAGTTGAATTAGTTGGGCTTACTGAAGAAAGCCGTAAAGTTGTTGTAACGGGTATTGAAATGTTTAGAAAGATGCTTGATTATGCAGAAGCTGGAGATAATGTAGGAGTTCTTCTACGTGGAGTTCAAAGAGAAGAAATACAACGTGGCCAAGTTTTAGCAAAACCAGGTTCAATTCATCCTCATACGAAGTTTAAAGGCCAGGTTTATATCTTAACAAAAGATGAAGGTGGACGTCATACTCCTTTCTTTAACAATTATCGTCCTCAGTTTTATTTTAGAACCACTGATGTTACAGGAGTTGTTTCTCTTCCAGAAGGAACAGAGATGTGCATGCCTGGGGATAATGTAGATATGGATGTTGAACTTATTACACCTATTGCTATTGAAGAAGGATTACGCTTTGCTATTCGTGAAGGTGGACGTACAGTAGGCTCAGGTGTTGTTACAGCTATTAATGAATAATTAGTATATAAAATATAAAAATAGACTCTTGTGAGATGATTAATCGTTTTACTGGAGTTTTTTTTATTAAAGAGGTGAAATAAGTTGATTAGATCAGCTGGAATATTAATGCATATAAGTTCTCTACCTTCTAAATATGGGATAGGGACTTTAGGAAAAGAAGCATATAAATTTGCAGATTTTTTAAAAATGTCAGGACAAAAATATTGGCAAATTTTACCTATAGGTCAAACAAGTTATGGTGATTCGCCATATCAATCGCTGTCGTCTTATGCGGGGAATCCCTATTTTATTGATTTTGATATATTAGAAAAAGATGGGTTATTAAAAAAAGAGGAATATAAATTTCTTAATTGGGGGGAAGATAGTTTAAATATAGACTATGCAAAAATATTTAATTTAAGATTCAAGATTTTAAAGTTAGCATATAATAGATCTAAGGGGAAAAATATTCAAGAATTTTTAAAATTTCAAGAAGACAATAGCCATTGGTTAATAGATTATTCTTTATATATGGCTGTTAAAAGTTATTTTGGGCTAAAATCTTGGATACAATGGGATGATGATATAAAATTTAGAAAACCTATAGCTCTTAAAAAATATAAAGAACTTTTAAAAGAAGATATAGAATTTTATAAGTATATACAGTTTTTATTTTTTAAACAATGGAAACAATTAAAAAAATATGTTAATTCATTGGGTATATCAATAATAGGAGATATGCCAATATATGTTGCTTTAGATAGCGCAGATACTTGGGCTAATTCTGAATTTTTTTGGTTGGATACAGAAAAAAAACCAGTTTGTGTAGCAGGATGTCCTCCAGATGAATTTTCAAAAACAGGACAACTTTGGGGAAATCCTTTATATAACTGGAAATATTTAAAAGAGAAAAATTATAAATGGTGGATAGATAGATTAAAAGGATCAAAAAATATATTTGATATTTTAAGAATAGATCATTTTAGAGGATTTGATGAATATTATGCAATTCCAGGAAAAGATGATACAGCTAAAAATGGTACATGGATGAAAGGACCTGGAATAGATTTATTTAAAACAATAGATAAAAAAATAAAAGGTATAAATATTATATCAGAAGATTTAGGGTTTATGACAAATACAGTTATTAAACTATTAAAAGATACTGGATATCCTGGAATGAAGATTATTCAATTTGCTTTTTCAGGAGAAAAAAATAATGCATATTCTCCACATAATTATGATAAAAATTATGTAGTATATACAGGAACTCATGATAATAATACTATTATGGGATGGCTTGAAGATATAAGTGAAAATGAATTAAATTTTGCGAAAGAATATTCTAATCTTAACAAAAAAGAGGGATATAATTGGGGATTAATAAGATTAGCTTATTCAAGTGTAGCCAATATTTGTATAATTCCAATACAAGATTTTTTAGGACTTGGATCTGAAGCTAGAATGAATTTTCCTTCAACTTTAGGAGGAAATTGGACATTTAGAATAGAGAAAAAAATGTTAACTTTAAAGTTAAGTAAAAAAATAAAAACACTAACTAGAATTTATGAAAGATAATTCAAATGAAAATATGATATGCTTTATAGATGACACGTTTATTTTTTATATTATAATAATGTGTTGAGAGTTAGTAATTTAAAAGTAGGTGATAAAATTTGAAAAATTTAAAAATGACTCTTGAAGAAATCAAAAAAAAAGAGAACGAATTATTAAAAGAATATAATAAATTTAAAAATCAAAATTTAAAATTAGATATGTCTAGGGGGAAACCGGGAGATGATCAGTTAGACTTATCTGCTAAAATATTAGATATTATAAATAGTGATTCCAATTGTAGAACTAAAAATGGAATTGAATGCAGAAATTATGGATTGTTAGATGGGATTCCAGAAATAAAAAGCTTATTTGCTAAAATTATGCAGGTACCTGAAAATTATGTTATAGTTGGAGGAAATTCTAGCCTTAACATGATGTTTGATACTTTTACATGTATGATGACACATGGATGTAGCGATCAAGATCCCTGGATAAAGCAAAAAAAAATTAAATTTTTATGTCCATGTCCTGGTTACGATAGGCATTTTTCGATTTTACAATATTGAACCTATAGTTATAAATATGAGAGATGATGGTCCAGATATGGATAAAATTGAAGAATTAGTTAAGGGCGATGAATCTATAAAAGGAATTTGGTGTGTACCTAGATACTCAAATCCCACAGGAATTACGTATTCTGATAAAATAGTTCAAAGATTTGCAAAATTATCTCCAAAAGCTAAAGATTTTAGAATTTTTTGGGATGATGCATATGCGGTTCATAGCATAGGAGATAATGTAGATAATCTTTTAAGCTTAATGAAAGAAGCGATAAAAGAAGGAACAGAAGATCAAGTCATAGTCTTTAGTTCAACATCAAAAATAACTTTTCCAGGATCTGGTGTATCAGCAATGGCAGTATCTGATAAAAATTATAAATTGCTTATAAAAAGATATTTTGTACAA
>CAYJNP010000094.1:0-3385 GCA_964371665.1 uncultured Eubacteriales bacterium
GTTTTATGTCTAATTACACGAGATACTGTTTATATTGTTTATGCAGGTGATAGCAGGGCATATATATTAAATAAAAATCAAGCATTACAATTAACCGTTGATCATTCTATGGTTCAAGAAATGATAAACTTAGGACAAATAACTAACGAAGAAGCTAAAAATCACCCTCATAAAAATATAATTACTAGAGCTATAGGTATTGATAAAAATATAAAAGTAGATTATATCGAATATGATTTTAAAAAAGATGATTATATTTTAATATGTACAGATGGGCTTACTAATTATATAGATAGCAATAAAATTTATGAATTATCAACTCAATTTCCAAAAAATGTATTAGCAGATAAACTCGTATTTACCGCTAAAGACCTGGGAGGGTCCGATAATATTACAACAGTTATTGTTACAGAATAATATATTTTCAGGAGATGAATTTTGTGGATAAATATACTGGAAAAAGATTAGATGGAAGATATGAAATACATGAACTTGTAGGTGTTGGTGGAATGGCTATAGTATATCGTGCTTACGATACTATAGATGATAGAGTTGTTGCTATAAAAATTCTAAAAGATGAATTTTCAGATAATAAAGATTTTATTAGAAGATTTAAAAATGAATCTAAAGCAATAGCAGTGCTATCTCATCCTAATATTGTTAAAGTTTATGATGTGAGTTTTGGAAATAGAATACAATACATAGTAATGGAATATATCGAAGGAATTACTTTAAAAAATTATTTAAATCATCAAAAAAATATAAAATGGAAAGAATCTATTCATTTCATAATTCAAATATTAATGGCATTAAAACATGCGCATTATAAAGGTATAATACATAGAGATATTAAGCCACAAAATATAATGTTATTACAAGATGGAACAATCAAAGTTACTGATTTTGGAATAGCAAGATTTTCTAAAAACCAAACTCAAACTATAACAGATAAAGCAATCGGTTCTGTGCACTATATAGCTCCTGAACAGGCTAAAGGAGATTTAACTAACGAAAGAGCTGATATTTATTCAATAGGCGTTATGTTATATGAGATGATAACAGGTGAATTGCCATTTGAATCTGATAATGCAGTTTCAATTGCTATTATGCAACTTCAAAGTAAACCTAGAAATCCAAAAGAAATAAATCCAGATATTCCAGATGGATTAGAACAAATTACTATTAAGGCTATGCAAAAAAATCCTGAAAGTAGATATTCATCAGCAGAGCAAATGTTAAATGATATAGAAAAATTTAGGTTAAATCCAGAAATTAAATTTAATTATATATATGACGTAAACTAAGTAAATAAGCAGGAGATATGATAGATAAAAATTTAGTTTCATATAGTCCTGAGGTTAAAAGACCTTCTTCTGAATATGAAGATAGTTATGATAATCAAAATGACAAAAAAGCAATGCCAGATAAAAACAATCAACACAAAAAAAATATTATGATAATTGCTGGAATCGTATCAACATTTATATTGTTTGCTTTAGTATTTGGAATAATGGCTTTAACAAAATCATGTAATAATACTTCTAAAGATGTGGATATTCCTGATTTTATAGGAATGAAACTTTCTAATGTTCAGGGAAATGCTAGTTATAAATTTTCATGGAAAGTTGAAACTTCTTACGATCCAAGTAAAGATGAAGGTATTATTCTAGACCAAAATCCTAAAGCTGGATCTAAAAAAGTTAAAGAAGGATCTACTATAACTCTCAAAGTTAATTCATCTGGAACTCTAGTTGCTGTTCCGTCTGTTAAAGGTATGACAAAGGATGCTGCAAAAGCGAAAATTATTTCTGCAGGTCTTACATGTTCAGAAATTAAGGAAGTAGAAGATTCTGAAACAGCAGTGGGAATTGTTATTAGTAGTGATCCTCAAGAAGGTAAAGAAATTAAAATTAACAGTTCGGTTATATTATATGTTAGTAAAGGTGTTATAGAAAAAAAAATTACGGTTCCAAATGTTATAAATAAATCTTTTGATTCAGCAAAAAAAGAGCTTGAAGATCTTGGTTTAAAAGTTGAAAAATCTACTAAAGACTCTGAAAAAGAAAAAGACACAGTTATTTCACAAGATCCTCTTAATTCTGTTTCGGTCGACAAAGGTACTACCGTTAAATTAGTGGTAAGCACGGGAATTTCATCTGAATCTAAAGCTGAAAAAACTTTAAAAATTTCGGCTCCTTTACCGCCTGATATTAATTATGCTATTACTTTGAAAACTTATGTAGATTGGAATCTTGTTGATACAATAAGCATAATTCCATCTGAAAAAAATAATTATAGTTACTCAGTTAAGGGTGCTTCTGGAACAAAAACAGTTGCTATTACTTTAAATGGAGAAAATTACCGTATATATTCAGTTAATTTTGATACTGGTTCTATAACTGTTCAAGAAGAAAAGGAATTTATTTCGTCAAATTCTTCAGAATCTTCCTCTAGTTCTTCCGCAAGTGATAGTTCTAGTTCTTCTTCTAGTTCTTCTAGTTAACACTTTATGAAAAAATTAAATGGAATAATATTAAAAAATATAGGAGGATTTTACTATGTAAAGTGCTCTAATAAAATTTATGAATGCAAAGCTAGAGGATTATTCAGAAAAAATAAATTAAATCCACTTGTAGGAGATAATGTTATTATTGAACTGAATGATGTTGGTTTTTCTTCAATTTCAGAAATTTTACCTAGAAAAAATAGTTTTTTAAGACCGCCCGTATCTAATTTAGATCAAATTATAATAGTTGCATCTATTTGTGAACCTACCCCTAATACAGTAGTAATAGATAAAATGATAGCTTTATCGCATTTTAAAAATATAGAACCTATATTAGTAATATCAAAATCTGATCTTGCTGATATATCTTATTTAGCCAATATTTATAAATATGCTAAAATCAAAAATATCTCAGTATCTTCCAAAACTTTTGAAGGAATAGATAAATTAAAATTATTATTAAATTCAAAATTCAGTGTATTTGCTGGAAATTCTGGTGTTGGTAAATCATCTTTACTAAATTGTATTAATAAAAATTTATGTTTAAAAACTTCTGATATAAGCCATAAATTAGGTCGAGGTAAACATACTACTAGAAGTGTAGAATTGTTTAAAATAAGTTATAATTCTTATGTTGCAGATACTCCTGGATTCTCAAATGTAGATATAGATCGATATGAATCAATATCAAAGGAAAAAATACAATATTGTTTTAAAGAATTTAATATTTATAATAATTGTAAATTTAAATCCTGTTCACACACTGGCGAAAAAGGTTGTGCTATATTAGAAGCTGTAAATTTAAATAAAATTCATGAATCTAGATATAAAAGTTATATATATATACGACTAAGAAAAAATGCTTTTACTTTTTTTGCT
>CAYJNP010000095.1:0-3269 GCA_964371665.1 uncultured Eubacteriales bacterium
CTAGATGAAATAAAGGAAATATTTTTAGGAATGGGATTTGATATCAAAGAAGGTCCAGAAATCGAAAGTGCTTATTATAATTTTGATGCTTTAAATATGCCAATTAATCATCCAGCTCGTGATATTAAAGATACTTTTTATATAAATGAAGAAATAGTACTAAGAACTCAAACTTCACCGGTGCAAATAAGAGTGATGGAAAATCAAAAACCACCTATTCGAATTATTTCTCCAGGTAGAGTGTATCGTTCTGATAATGTTGATGCTACTCATTCTCCGTTATTTACTCAAATAGAAGGCCTAGTTATAGACAAAAATATCAAATTTTCAGATTTAAAGGGAATTCTTGAAATATTTGTTAAAAGAATATATGGAAAAAATGCTATGATTAGATTTAGGCCACATCATTTTTCTTTTACAGAGCCTTCTGCTGAAGTAGATTTACAATGTTTTAATTGTTCTGGAGAAGGTTGTAGTATATGTAAAAATGAGGGATGGATAGAAATTTTGGGTTGCGGAATGGTTCATCCAAAGGTTTTAGAAAATTGTAATATTGATAGTGAGATATACAATGGGTTTGCATTTGGAATGGGCCTTGAACGTATTGTTATGAATAGATATAATATTAAAGATTTAAGATTATTTTATGAAAATGATATAAGATTTTTAGAACAGTTTTAGGAGGAATTTATAAATGAATCTTTCTATGAAATGGTTAAATGAATTTGTTAATTTAAAAGATATAAATGCAAAAGAATTTTCTGAATCTATGACTATGAGCGGATCAAAAGTTGAAAAATTTGAAATTATTGGGAATAATATAGATAAAATTGTTGTTAGTAAAATATTATCAATTGAAGATCACCCTAATGCTAAAAAACTATTTGTGTGTAGAGTAGATATTGGAAATGATCAAACAATACAAATAGTAACTAATGCTAAAAATATAAATTTAGGAGATCTAGTGCCTGTCGCTTTAAATAATTCTATTTTGTCAGATAAAACAATTATAAAGAAAGGAAAGTTAAGAGGTGTTTTAAGTGAAGGAATGTTTTGTTCTTTTAAAGAAATTGGTATAAATAAAGAGCATTTTGATAATGTTTCTGAAGATGGAGTTTTGATTTTAAATAAAAATTTGGTAGTAGGGCAAAATATAATAGAAGCTTTAGGTTTAAATGATACAATTGTAGAGTTTGAAATAACGCCTAATAGACCTGATTGTTTATCTATAGTTGGTTTAGCAAGGGAAGCTGCGATTACTTTTAATAAACCTTTAAATTTTAGTAATCCTATAGTTAAATTTGGTGAAGGAAAATCATTTGACTATATAAATATAGATGTTCAAAGTTCTGATATGTGTGAATTTTATAGTGCTCGTGTAGTAAAAAATGTTAAAATTAAAAGATCTCCTAAGTGGATTCGTGAGCGTTTAATTTCAGCAGGAATTCGACCTATTAATAATATTATTGATATTACAAATTATGTATTAATAGAATATGGGCAACCAATGCATGTTTTCGATTTAAAGATGATCAAAAATGGAAATATTATTGTTAGAAAAGCTAAGAATTCTGAATTAGTTACTACTTTAGATGGTATTGAACATAAATTAAATAATAATGATTTAGTTATTGTAGACGATGAAAAAGTGCTTGCTGTAGCAGGAGTTATGGGGTCTAAATTTAGCGGAGTAACTAGCGATACGGTTGATGTTGTTTTTGAATCTGCGAGTTTTAATTCAAACTCAGTTAGGTTAACTTCAAATTCAATGAATATTAGAACAGATTCTTCTTCAAAATTTGAAAAAGGCTTAGATCCTCATAATTGTATTTTAGCGCTCGATAGAGCATGTGAACTAATTAATATTCTTGGTTGCGGAGAAGTTTTAGATAAAATTGTTTTTAAAGATAATATAAAAAAAGAAAAAATTTTAATTGAATTTAATCCATCTTGGATAAATAACTTTTTGAATACAAATATTTCTGAAGAATATATGAAAGATATTTTAGAAAAATTAGGTTTTTGTTTTGAAAATAATAATATATTAGTGCCAACTTATAGAAAAGATATTTCTCATAAAGCTGACATTGCAGAAGAAATAGCAAGATTTTATGGTTATAATAAAATTAAATCTTCAAAATGTGAGGGAGCTATTGAAGGAAAATATTCTGAAAAGCAGAAATTTGAACAAAATATTTCTAATTCAATGGTTTCGTTAGGCCTTAATGAAATAATGACATATTCGTTTATAAGCCCTAAATATTACGATAATATTTTAATGCCTAAAGATCATCATTTAAGAAATTCAGTTGTTATCTCTAATCCATTAGGAGAAGATACCAGCTTAATGAGAACAACGGCTGTTCCTTCGATTTTGAAAGTATTATCAAGAAATTATAATAGCAGAAATGAAAATGTATATTTATTCGAAATAGCAACTGAATATATACCAACTAAGGAAAATAAACTTCCTGTTGAAATTAAAAAGCTTGTGGCTGGTCTTTATGGAGAAAATGTAGATTTTTTCACAGTAAAAGGAATAGTTGAAGATCTGTTTGAAAAATTAGATATAAATAATTATGAAATCGAAACAAATAATTCTGAATTTTATCTTCATCCAGGTAGAGGTGCAAAAATTACTATTAATAATAAAGAAATAGGAATTTTAGGTGAAATTCATCCGGAAATTTTAGAAAAATATGAAATTAATCAAAGAGCATATATTATATCACTAGGAATAAATGAAATGTTTGAAAATAAAAATAAAAATAAAAAATATATACCAATTTCAAAACATCCCGCTATTATTAGAGATCTAGCATTAATATGCGATAAAGATCTTCCGGTGGGAACTATTGAAAAAAATATTAAGAATGCAGAAAAAGAGTTAATTGAAAAAATTACTTTGTTTGATATATATACCGGCACTCAAATTGAAAATAATAAAAAAAGTGTTGCATTTAATATTGTTTTTAGAGATAAAAATAATACACTTTCTGAAGAATATTTAAGTGGAAAAATTAAAAATATAGTAAATTCATTAGAAAAGATTAATGTATGTGTTAGAACTTAATTATAGAAATAAAAATTAATTTAATAAAATAATATTTAAATTACTATGAGAAACTTTTTATATTGTAAAAAGTTTCTTTTTTTATAAATAATTTTTATTTACTCCCCCACTCGCCTTTCTTTAGCTCGCATTTTTACTTGTTTTTATATAATTAGCACATATTTATTATAATTATAAATAAAATTATATTGACAAG
>CAYJNP010000096.1:0-3201 GCA_964371665.1 uncultured Eubacteriales bacterium
AAGAATACAATTTTTATTAGGTATGCCGTGAATAACCACATTGTTAATTGAAATACACGAGCTTGCAGGAAATCCTCCATATCCAAGAAACGATGGGATCGCTCCCTGAGATTCTATATATTTTCGGATTAATTTGTCTATATATTCTGTAGAAACTCCTGGTTCAACAGCTTCTCCTGCAAGCTTTAATGCTCTAGCAGAAATTTTACCTGCCTCTTTCATAATTGAAAGCTCATTTTTGCTTTTTATTATAATCATAATTATTCCTCTAAAGCTTTAAATGTAGCTTTAGTCACATCATCAATAGATGCCTCACCATTTATTATAACTAACTTGTTTTGTTTTTTATAATAATTTTTAAGTGGTTCTGTCAAATCATGATATATTTTTAAACGTGCATTCACTGTATTAAAATGATCATCTTTACGTTGAACAAGGGTGCTTAAACACTTGTCACATAAATTATATAATTTGGGTTTATTAAAAACTAAATTATAATTAGCTCCACATGTTTCACAAACACGGCGTCCAGATAATCTTGATATGATTTTTTCATCAGAAACTTCATAATCCATAACTTTAGTTATATTTATACCCATATCATCCAGAGCCTCGGCTTGAAAGACTGTTCTTGGAAAACCATCTAAAATAAAACCATCTTTACAATCTTTTAAACTCAACCTATCTTTCACTATTTTTATAACAATCTCATCAGAAACAAGCATTCCTTTCTCTATAAAAGATTTAGCTTCAATTCCTAATTTTGTACCGCTTTTCAACGCTTCTCTAATAATATTCCCTGTAGAAATTGCTGGTATTAAATATTTTTTACATATTTTCTCAGCTTGAGTACCTTTTCCTGCCCCAGGAGCACCTAAAAGTACAAGACGTAATCTCATAATAAGATATACCCTGCCTTTCTTTTTACTAAACGCTAAAACTAATCTAAAAATCCTTTATAATGTCTCATCATCATTTGAGATTCAATCTGTTTAACAGTTTCTAATGCAACACCAACTAAAATAATAACAGATGTTCCTCCCAAATATAAATCTTGCATTCCAGCAATAGCCCCATAAACTATAGGTAAAATAGCAATAAATGCTAAAAATAATGCACCTATTAATGTGATTTTAGATAATACTTTTGAAATAAAATCAGATGTAGGTTTACCAGGACGTATTCCCGGTACAGTTCCATTGCTTTGACGAAGATTATTAGCCATTTCGATCGGATTATACTGAATTGCAACATAAAAATAAGCAAACATAATTATTAATAAAAAGTATAAAGTAGTATAAATCCAACCCCCTATTACAAGCAAATCTAATATGTTTTTCCAAATACCTGTTGGATTTGTAAATGATTTAATGATACTAGGTAACTGAAGAATTGAGCTAGCAAAAATAATTGGCATAACCCCAGATAAAGCAACTTTTATCGGAATATTACTATTTTGTCCACCATACATTTTTCTTCCCACTACACGCTTAGCATATTGAACAGGAATGCGTCGTTCAGCATCATTCATAAATACTATAACCCAAATTACTCCTAAGAATATAAGTATAAACAAAGGTACGTATAAAAAATACTTTCCAAACTCTGTTGGATTTTCAATCGCAGTCTTAAAATGCAAACCCAATCTATTAATTGTAGTTGGCATTCTGGCAACTATTCCAGCAAACAACAAGATAGATATTCCATTTCCTATTCCATACTGATTAATTTGTTCTCCTAACCACATCATTAATGCGGTTCCAGCAGTAAATGCTATTACAATAATAAATCCTGCAAATATTGCATCTGCACCGGTTCTATAAATCGTAATACGATTATTTAATAAATAAAAATAATACCCCGTACCTTGAACTAAGCCGAGAACCACAGTTACATACCTTGTTATAGTTCCCATTTTTTTACGCCCTTCTTCGCCTTCTTTGCCCATTCTTTCTAAAGCAGGAATAGCAACTCCCAAAAGCTGCATTATAATAGATGATGTAATGTAAGGAGAAACTCCCATTGCTAATATAGTAGCCTGTGCAAATGCACCTCCTGATAGCATATCTATCATAGAAAAAAGCTGATTACCGCCTTCTAAATTTCCTTGCATTAAATATTTTAATGCTTCTATATCTAAAAATGGTACTGGAATTATTGATCCAAACCTAAAAACAATAATTATAAAAAGCGTAAACAATAATTTTTTTCTTAATTCTGCTATTTTCCAGGCATTGATCATTATCTTTAACAATTAGATCACCTCTGCCTTTCCACCAATAGCTTCTATTTTTGATCGAGATGATTCAGAAAAATATGAAACTTTTACTGTTAATTTTTTATTTAATTTTCCATTGCCCAAAATTTTTATTCCATCATATTCTTTTTTAACAATGCCAGCGTCAATAATAGCTTGAACATCAACTACAGAATCATTTTCAAAAATATTTAAAGCTGCTAAATTAACAATAGAAATCTTTTTTCCAAAAATATTATTAAAGCCTCTTTTGGGGATACGCCTTTGTAATGGCATTTGACCCCCCTCGAATCCAGCTCGCATGCTCCATCCAGATCTTGCTTTTTGCCCTTTATGACCTTTTCCTGAAGTTTTTCCATGCCCTGAGCCATGCCCTCTGCCAATACGTTTCGATTCTTTTTTTGAACCTTCTAATGGTGAAAGATCATGTAATTTCATTTGTTCTCACCTCCTTATTAATTTGCTTATAATATTTCTACAAGGTGGGATATTTTTTCTAACTTTCCCTTTGTTTGAATATTATCTGGTTGCTCTGCAACATTTCCAATCTTTCTTAAGCCTAGGGAGTTAGCAGTTGCAATTTGTTTTTTTTTCCTGCCTATAAGACTTTTCTTAAGTGTAATTTTTATAATAGCCATACTTCTCCCCCAAAATTATAAAATTTCTTCAACTGATTTTGAACGTATTTTTGCCACTTCTTCAGCGTTACGTAACTCTGTT
Organism: uncultured Eubacteriales bacterium; assembly: GCA_964371665.1. GTDB lineage: Bacteria > Bacillota > Clostridia > Oscillospirales > Acutalibacteraceae > CAYJNP01. Next base: position 2,978 of record CAYJNP010000096.1, read on the forward strand.
AATCCTTTTAAAGTTGCTGTAACTACATTACATGGATTATTTGATCTTAATGCTTTTGTTCTTATATCTTTAATCCCAGCAACTTCTACAACTGCACGAACTGGACCTCCTGCTATTACTCCAGTACCAGGTGCTGCAGGTTTCATAAGAACCCTACCAGCTCCATATTTTCCTATTATTTCGTGTGGAATTGTTGATCCTTTAAGAGAAATTTTATTTAAATT
>CAYJNP010000097.1:0-3186 GCA_964371665.1 uncultured Eubacteriales bacterium
ATACTTAAAGAAATTCCTGAAATAGATGCAGTTTTAGGGATTGGAGCAAATAAAGATATTGTTAATATTGTTAATAAAGCAATTAATGGAATTAAAACTGAAGCTTTTCCTAATAAATATTTGTTATCACTTGATGAAAAAAGAATCCAAAGTACTCCTAAACATTATGCATATTTAAAAATTGCAGATGGTTGCGACAATAACTGTACATATTGTGCTATACCATTAATTCGTGGAAATTTTAGAAGCAGGAAAATGGAATCAATATTAAAAGAGGCAAAAAATTTAGCCGAAAATGGGGTAAAAGAGATTTCAATCATAGCTCAAGATACAACTAGATACGGAAAAGATATATATGGAGAATTAAAATTACCTGAATTACTCCAAAAACTTTGTAAAATAGAAAAATTAAAATGGATACGAATTCTTTATGGGTATCCTGATAGAATTACAGATGAACTTATAGACATTATTGCAAAGGAAGAAAAAATACTTAATTATATAGATATACCTCTGCAACATTGTAATGGTGAAATTCTTAAAAATATGAATAGAAAAGGTAATAAGAAAACATTAGAAAATTTATTTAAAAAAATCCGAAATAAAATTCCCGGTGTAATTCTTAGGACAACATTTATTTGTGGTTTTCCTGGTGAAACAAATGAACAATTTGAGGAACTTTGTGATTTTTGTAGCAAAATGAAATTTGAACGTATGGGATGCTTTGCTTATTCTAAAGAAGAAGATACTCCTGCTTTTAATATGCAAAATCAAGTTGATAGTAAACTTAAAATTAAACGTCAAGAAATTTTAATGAATCAACAAATAAAAATTGTTAAAAAAGTTTCAAAATCTATGATAGGCAATAAAATAAAAGTTTTAGTTGAGGGGTTTGATCTAAAAAATAATCTTTATTTTGGAAGAAGTAAAGCAGATGCACCTGACATTGATTGTAAAGTGTTTTTTACAACTAATAAAACTACTATTCCTAAAGCTGGAGATTTTGTTGATATATTAATTAAAAATTTTGATATATATGATTTATTTGGCGAAATGGTTTAACTTTTTGGAGGAATATTTTTATGAATCTACCTAATAAACTTACAATTTTAAGAATTTGTTTGATTCCTTTTTTTATCTTTTTTTTGTTAGTGAATTGTACTATACATAGATTTTTAATAGCAAATTTAATATTTTTATTAGCTGCTTTTACTGATCATTTAGATGGAAAAATAGCTAGAAAATATAATATGATAACTAATTTTGGGAAATTTGCTGATCCTTTAGCTGATAAAATATTAATTATTTCTGCTTTCATTTGTTTTGTTGATTTAGGTTTTATTAATGTGGTTGCTGTTATAATAATAATATTTAGAGAATTTGTTGTTACTTCTATAAGGTTAATTGCGGCTCCAACTGGAAAAATAATAGAAGCAAATAATTGGGGAAAATTTAAAACTGTTAGCCAAATAATTACTATTATATTAATAATTTTATTTCAATATATATTAGAATTAATATCTCAAGGAATATTATTTTCTAAAATATTAAATGAAAAATTTACGTTTTCTATTTTTGAAAATGTATTTTATATTTCTTCAAATATATTAATTTGGATCTCAACTATATTTACTATTATTTCGGGATTAATATATTTTCTAGAAAATAAAAAACTTTTTTTAGAATCAAAATAATGTTTAAATTATTTTTAAATATATTAAATATACTATTGGTAAATAAATTTAATATATAAAGTTACACCAAAATTTTTATATTATTACGCAACTAAGTTTCTTTTCATATAAGTATTATCTGAGTAGATTTTGTTTTTAAACAATTAAATGAATATTTGAAATCTATAATAAATTTAGATCAAATTAATATTTTAGATCCTATTGAAATAGATATTATAAAACTCTAAGATAAAATCAAAAAAATAATCACTATAATAAATATAATTAATACAAATATAAAAGGAGAAAAATCTAATGAAAATTTATAATAGTATGACAAGAAAAAAAGAAGATTTTAAACCAATAACTCCTAATAAAATTAAAATTTATGTATGTGGACCTACTGTCTATAACTATATTCACATAGGAAACGCTAGACCAATTTGTGTTTTCGATGTAATGAGAAGATACATGGAATATCTAGGTTTTGATGTTACTTATATTCAGAATTTTACTGATATAGATGATAAAATAATAAATAAAGCTAAAAAAGAAAAAAGTGATTATTTAAAAATATCCAAAAAATATATAGAAGAATATAAAAAAGATTCTAGCGGCCTCAATATAAAACCAGCAACTGTATCGCCTCTTGCAACAGAAAATATTGATTCAATAATAGATATTATATCTATATTAATCAAAAAAAAATATGCATATTCCATTAATGGCGATGTATATTTTAGAACTAAAAAATTTCATGAATATGGAAAACTTTTTCATCAACCTTTAGAAGAATTAGAAATTGGAACAAGAATTAAAATAGATGAAAAAAAAGAAGACCCTATGGATTTTTCTTTATGGAAAAATGCTAAACCAGATGAACCTTTTTGGGAATCACCATGGGGAAAAGGAAGGCCAGGATGGCATATTGAATGCTCTGCTATGGCAAGAAAATATCTTGGAAACACTATAGATATTCATTGTGGAGGAAAAGATTTAATTTTTCCTCACCATGAAAACGAAATTGCTCAAAGTGAATGCTGTAATAATACAACTTTTGCAAATTATTGGGTTCATAATGGATATGTTAATATCGATAATCAAAAAATGTCTAAATCTTTAGATAATTTTTTTACTGTTAGAGATGTTGCTAAAAAATATGGATATGAAGCTATTAGGTATTTAATGATATCATCTCATTATAGAAATCCTTTAAATTATAATTCTGATATTATAAAACAATGCGAATCATCATTAAATAGAATTTATAATTGTAAAGAAAATTTAGAATTTGCTATATCTAATGCTAGCATTGAAAATAATGATAAAGATAAAAATATAAAAATTAAAATCTCCAAATATAAAAAACAATTTATTACTGCTATGGATGACGATTTAAACACTGCAGACGCTTTAGCTGCTTTATTTGATATGATAAAATATATTAATGTGAATATAATAAATGATAAAACAAATTCTAAATCTATTTTAAATTATATACTTAATTTATATA
>CAYJNP010000098.1:0-1592 GCA_964371665.1 uncultured Eubacteriales bacterium
CTGTATTTATAGCAGATTTATGAATAGTTCTTCCCATAATTATTTTTCCACCATTTGGTGCTATTAATTTTAGCATAGTTTGTATACATAATGTACATCCTCCTGCTGAAAATAAAACCTTTTTAGCATTAAATGATTTTGCTGCCAATTTTTCTGCTTCTAATATACATGAATTGGTTTCAAATAAACTATCTGTGTCAGGAAGCTCTGTAAAATCTATATCAATAAAATATATATTAAAAAAATTTTTAATATTTTTGTGACCTGGTGTATGAAATGATGTTCTTTTTAAATTTTTATGATTTACTAAAGCATTATAAATGGGAGTGTTTCTTTTCAATTTGTTTTTATACCTTTCCTAATAAAATAAAAGATCAGAACATATGAGTATTATATCTCATTGTTTCTGATCCAATAAATACTATTAATTTTTAATTTTATTGTATCGAACAGTCTAAATAGCGCTCAAGTTCTTCATCGTTTTTGTTTAAATAAGAAATAATTGCAATGGCTACAGATACAACAGCTAATGCTGATGTAATAATAGATAATATTATTGAAATTCTTCCATACTTTTTCATAAAAGCACCTCCGAATATTTTCTTTCTTTATTTTATATAATATACATCTTTTAAATGAAAGTCAATAATAAATACTTAGAATATTTTAAACAAAAAATGAACTATTATCTATCACTTCTTTTAATGTTTTGGATTCGTTTAGTAAAGAAAATATTTTTTCTACTATTACTCCTGCCTGATATATAAAAATATCTAGATTTCTTGTAAAATCTTTTTCATTTAGTTTTTCTTCTGGATCTATGCTAATACTACTTTTTAAATATATACTACCTTCATATTTCATTAAATTTCCTACCATAAAATGACTATTTTGAGCATTGACATAATCATCTATAATTTTAGATTTTTCTTCACTTATTTCTTCCGACACGCATATATAAAATTGCAAAAATATCATAGAAATTTCTTCAACCTGAATAGGAACTATATTACATGTTAATATTACATTTTCACTTTCTCCATTATTTCCTATGGATATAAGTACAGTTGGAATAACAGTTTCATTTAAATCCAGAATTTCAACTTCACATCCCATTTTATTAGATATCTTTTTAATTTCATCCATTCTTGTTTTAACATAATTCTTTGTATATTTGTCCACTTAATTTCTCTCCCTTATATTTATTATTTATCTAAAAGATACGCATATTCACCAAAATCTTCTTTTATAATAACCTTTCCTTGCTTTTCAATCTCATATTTTATAGCTTTTATTATATGTTTCATAGAAACTTTTTTATTATCTTCAACAGCTAAAAAAGCAGATATAACAGCAATATTTTTTATATTTCCACCAGCAAACTCAAATTTTTCCGACAAATAATCAAAATCTATATTGTCAGACATGGGCATTTGCTTTGGATAAATTCCTTTCCAAATTTTTTTTCTAGATTCTACACTTGGAAATGGAAAATGTACAATATAACTTATTCTCCTAAAAAATGCAGTATCTATATTTTGAAGGTAGTTAGTAGTCATAACAGTAATACCATTATATTCTTCCATTTTTTG
>CAYJNP010000098.1:1602-2292 GCA_964371665.1 uncultured Eubacteriales bacterium
GTAATAAGTATGATGTTTCAAGATTAGCATTTTTATCATGTGAATCTTTAACTTCAGTTCTTTTTCCTAGCAGTGCATCTGTTTCATCAAAAAATAATATTACATTGCTCTTAGAAGCTTCATCAAATAAGATATTTAAATTTTTTTCTGTTTCACCTATATACTTAGAAACTATTTGAGATAAATTAACTTTATATATTTCTATACCTAATTCATTTCCAACCACTCTAGCTGCCATTGTTTTTCCTGTTCCAGGAGGACCAGCAAACAACATACTAACTCCTTTACCATAGGAAATTTTTGTTTCAAAACCCCAATTATCATAAACTATATGTTTATATCTAATTTGATTGCATGCATTTGTAAGCATTAATTTCTCTTGATCAGGTAAAATTAGATCATTCCAATTATATTTTGAATATATTAATGAAGCTTGATTTTCTAATTTGTGTATTACTTGAGAATAAGCGCAAATATTTAACTCTTTTTTAGTTAATCTATTATCTCTTTTCCAGATCATAAATTTTTGAGCTTCTTCTTTTGTTCCCATAATTTGACCGGGAGTAAAGGTAAATTTATTTGCCATTTCAAATGCTTTAATATCATCATATTGGGGTATCTCACTTAAACATTTTTCCCATAATTTTATGCTTTCATTTTTTGTTGGAAAGTTTATATCAATATTTATAA
>CAYJNP010000098.1:2302-2909 GCA_964371665.1 uncultured Eubacteriales bacterium
TTTCCAGGTTAAGAACAAAAGAACTCATTCTAAATAAATTCTAAATTATTATTAAAATCTTTCTTGTTATCTATGTTAGAACATATAAATATAAAAGATGAAAATCGTTTAACTTTTTTTAAAATAATATCTTCATAATGTTGATTATGAAATTTTTCATCTTGAAAAATATTAAAATTATAACAACATATAAGTCCTTGGCTAACAATAGCTTCTCTGCAAATAGTTAAAATTAGATTAGAAAAATCCAACTCTTCTTTATTACATATAATTGATAAATCTACCATAATTATTGTAACTTTTATAATATTTGCTACCCTTATTACTTGTGTTCTTTTTCCAGATCCTTTTATTCCTCTTAGATGAAAAAATATTAATTCTTGTGAATTAGTATTTTTTATAATATCTACTATTTTTTGAGCTGTTTCTTCCATAATTAATAGCTTATTAGAATCATTTGTTGGTAATATACATGAAACTCCAGGAATCTCTATTTCATCTTTACCATTACATATAATTAAAGATAATAATCTATTGTCTATTTCCATAGTTTCAATTTTAAAGCATAGTGAACACATTTTATCTATTAAATTTTTCTTTATTTCAT
>CAYJNP010000098.1:2936-3183 GCA_964371665.1 uncultured Eubacteriales bacterium
AAAAAAGAAAAAATTTTTTTGTATTTATTGCAAGTAGTAGACATTATGCTTAATATTAAACAAAATACTTCAAGATTTGTTAATTCATATATATTTTTTATATATTCAAAAGTAAAAAGATTTTTATTATCAGTATTTTTGATTCTAGATAATATAAAAAAATTAGATTTATAATATTCACTTAAAGCTATTTTTTTATTTTCTTTTATATTTGAAATTATTTCATTATAATTTAAAAAATTGTAAT
>CAYJNP010000099.1:0-1178 GCA_964371665.1 uncultured Eubacteriales bacterium
TATTTCTATTGATGTTGATATTCCTGGGAAATTTACAGTGTATAATGCTATGGCTGCTGTTACAGTTTGTAAGGATATAGGAATATCTGATATAAGTATTCAAAAAGCATTAAATGAAGTTAAAGTTCAAGGGAGAGTTGAGATTGTAGATTTTCCGGGAGATTTTATATTAATAATAGATTATGCACATAATGCTATGAGTATGCAAAATTTATTAGAAACTATAAAAGAATATAAACCTAAAAGATTAGTAACTATGTTTGGATCGGGTGGGGATAGATCGAGGCAAAGAAGATTTGATATGGGAGAAATTTCTGGGAAATTATCTGATTTATCTGTGATAACCGATGATAATAGGAGGTTTGAAAATGTACATAATATTATTGCAGATATTGAAACAGGAATTAAACGCACCAATGGAAAATATATAAAATTATCTAATAGAGCAGCAGCTATAAGATATTGTATAGAGAATGCACAAGCTGGCGATTTTATTGTGTTTGCTGGAAAAGGGCATGAGGATTATCAAATAATAGGTGATAAAAAAATACATTTTTCCGAAATTGAAATAATAGAGGAGATAAAATCAGAAAAATGGAAAAACTTACATTAAGAGAAATCGCAAAAGCTGTTGGTGGTGAAATTTTTTCTAAAAATAGCAATGTTGAAATTTTAGATGTGTGTACTAATAGTAATCAAATATCTAAAAATAGTTTATTTGTGCCAATTATAGGAGAAAAGTTTGATGGACATGATTTTATATTTGATGCTTTTGAAAATGGATCAATTGTAACTTTTACTCAATTAGATAATATTGACATAGAAAAAGGATCATATATAAAAGTTAAAAATACTCAAGATGCTTTTTTTTTGCTTGCTTCTTACTATAGAAATAAATTTAATATTCCTGTTATAGGAATAACAGGAAGTGTTGGAAAAACAAGTACAAAAGAAATGATTGCAGCAGCATTATCTGAATATGGAAATATTTTAAAGACATTTGGAAACTTGAATAGCCAATTAGGTGTTGCTATGACTATTTTTAATTTAAACAATACTCATGATGCTGCTGTTATTGAAATGGGGATTAGTGAACCTTTTGAAATGAAAAATCTTGCATTTATGGCAAAACCAAATAAAACTGTTATAACTAATATTGGTATTTCTCATATTGAAAA
>CAYJNP010000099.1:1188-3112 GCA_964371665.1 uncultured Eubacteriales bacterium
ACTACTAAAAATATATTTTTAGAAAAGTTTCATATCACAGATTATTTAGATAGTTATTCAAATTTATATTTAAATATTGACGATGATATTATATCCAACAGTAAATATATTTTTAAATTTAATGATAATTATAACCCGTTATATTTTGGAATTAATAAAAATTGTGATTATCAAGCTACTGATATACATATAACAATGAAAAATACAGAGTTTACTTTAAAATATGAAATTTACAATACTAAAATCATAATTCCATGTATAGGAAAACATCATGTGTATAATGCTCTTTGTGCTATTTCTATTGCTTTAGGCCTAGGGCTTAATATTGACCAAATTCAAAAAGGTTTACTAACATATAAGCAAATTCCTATGAGACAACAAACTCATAAATTAAAAGGAATAACAATTATTGATGATTCATATAATGCTAGCCCTGATTCAATAAAAAGTGGAATAGATGTGTTAAATCAAATTAAAGATAGTGGGGGAAAAACTATAGTTGTTATTGCAGATATGTTAGAATTAGGAAATATATCGGCTAAAGCACATTTTGATGTGGGATTATATTTAGCTAATAAAAAAATAAATAGAATAATAACGATAGGAAATAATTCTAAATATATAGTTGAAGGAGCAAAATCAATTAATAAAGATATTTTTGCTGACTCATTCACAGAAAACCAAATGGCTATTGATTTTATTGAAGAAAATTTATCTAAAAATGATACAATTTTAATAAAAGGTTCTCGTTGTATGCACACAGATGAAATAGTAAAGTATCTTATTAATAAATATGGTGATAATGAGGATATTTAATGAAAGAAATTATTATAAAAAAAAATGATTCAGGCCAAAGAATAGATAAATTTTTATTAAAATCTTTTAAAAATTTACCCTCTACTTTAATATATAAATATATTCGAAAAAAAAGAGTAAAAATCAATAATAAAAGGTGTAAGGTTTCAACAATATTAAATTTAAACGACATACTGACATTATATATAAATGATGAATTTTTAGAAAAATCGAATGATGTATATGATTTTTTAAAATCGCCAAGTGATCTTGATATAATATATGAAGATAAAAATATTATGCTTTTAAATAAAAAACCTGGTCTTTTAGTTCATCAAGATGCAACATATCATTTTGATTCATTAATTTCTAGAATACATAAATATTTATATAAAAAAAATGAATTTGATCCTAAAAAAGAAAATTCATTCATTCCCGCCTTAGTTAATAGAATAGATAGAAACACAAGTGGGATAGTTATTGCGGCTAAAAATGCTGAGAGTCTTAGAGTTTTAAATCAAAAAATGAAAAATCGTGAAATATCAAAATTTTACTTATGTTTAGTTCATGGAAAAATGAAAAAATCTGAAGAAATTTTGGTAGGTTATCTTTATAAAAATGAAAAACAAAATAGAGTATATATAAAAAATAAACAAGAAAATAATACAAAATTAATAAAAACAAAATATAGGGTTTTAAAAAGCTCTGAAAAATATAGCCTGCTAGAAATTGAACTTTTAACAGGTAGAACTCATCAAATTAGGGCACATTTGGCTTCAATTTCTCATTCAATTGTCGGAGATGGCAAATATGGAAAAAATATCCTTAATAAAGGAACTAATTTAAAATATCAAGCATTATGTTCATATAAATTAGTTTTTAATTTTGATAATAATGAAAATATTTTAAATTATATAAATCATAAAAAGTTTAAAATTTCAGATATATGGTTTTTAAATAAGCATAGATTAATTTGAATTTTATTTTTGAAAAATGAAAAAATAAAAGAACTAAACTTAGTTAGTTCTTAAAAATTGGGGGGAGATGGTGGATTCGAACCACCGAAGTCAGAGACAACAGATTTACAGTCTGCCCCCTTTAGCCACTCGGGAAATCTCCCAAACTAAAA
>CAYJNP010000100.1:0-1168 GCA_964371665.1 uncultured Eubacteriales bacterium
TCATGCTGGAAAAGCAAAAAAATATCTTGAATATATAGAAAGAAAGAAGAAGTTAGAAATAGGAATATGGATTAATAGTTTAGAAAAATTATCTAAGTTAATTTTATTTCAAGAAAATAAAATATCTGTATCTAAAAATCAACATATAAACTTTGAGAATGAAATTCATATAATAGAAAGTGAACTAGAACATATATTTGCTCAGTCTAATTTGTTTTCAGTAAATATGGATACCACAAGAAGAGAGCTATCAGTTATTGAAGAATCTATTATAGAAAAACAAGGTGCAATTTCCGTTTTAGAAAATGATATTTTTCATAATAATGAAAATATTGAAAGATTAAAAAATGAAAACAGTACTCTTTTACTATCTAATGAGGAGATAGATAAAGTTATATTTGAAAAAAATGTTAACCTAAAAAGTAAAAATAAAGAGATAGAAATTGAAAAATCAAAATTACTTAAACATAAAAAAGATTTGAATGATATTTTAAAAAATATTAATGAATTTTCAGAAAATATAAAAGAGCAAACAGTTAAATTATCAGAAAAAAATAATATATTATTTAAAATAGATACGCAGAGATTAATGACAATTTCTTCAATTAAAGATATAGAAAATAATATTAAGGTTATTGATGAAAATATTAATAAAAAATCTTTAGCATTGAATCAATATAAAAAAAATTATGAAATTATTTCTAAAAATTATAATCAAATTGAATTTAAAAATGAAGAGTTATATAATCAGGTTAAAGGATATGAAATTAAGTTAAAATATCAAGAAGAAAAATTTGAAAAAATAAAAAAATCTATTGATAAATTTAATCTTACTATAGAAGATAAAACAAGAAAAATTAATCTTTTGAAAGATTTAGAAAAAAATTTAGAGGGATTTGCAAAAAGTGTAAAAGCAATTGTTAATGAATCTAATAAAGGAACTTTGTCTGGAATATATGGACCAGTTTCAAAAATTGTGAAAGTTTCTTCTGAATATGCAATTGCGATAGAAACAGCTTTTGGTGGGGCTTTACAAAATATAGTAGTACAAAATAAATTTGATGCAAAAATGGCTATTAATTTTTTAAAAAATAAAAATTTAGGTAGAGCTACTTTTTTACCTTTATCTACTATAAAAGGGTATAAAATAGAAAATAGCGAGATATGT
>CAYJNP010000100.1:1178-3094 GCA_964371665.1 uncultured Eubacteriales bacterium
TTATAGGAATCGCGAGTGATCTTTGTGAATGTGAAGATAAATATAAGAATATACTAAAATCTATTTTAGGAAAAACTATTATTGTAAAAACATTAGATGATGCTATTAATATTGCTAAAAGATTTTCATATAAATTTCGAATAGTTACAATTGATGGTCAAGTTATAAATGTTGGAGGCTCATTTACTGGGGGATCAATTTCTAAAAATGCTGGAATTATTGGTAGATCAAGTGAAATTGACAAAACAAAAAAAGAAATTGAATTTTTAAAATTAAAGTTACATGATATTAATAATATATTTGTTGTATCTCAGGAAAATATTTCTTTAGAGAAAAAGAATTTTTTAGAAAAACAATCTCAATTAGTTAAAAATCAAGAAGAAAAAATAAAAATTGGATATGAAATTAAAAATTTAGAAATTAGTTTAAATCAAGAAAAAAATATATTAAAAGAATTAGAAAATCAAAAAATATTATTGTCTAACCAAATTGAGGATTTAGAAAAAGTTTGTATAAATTCTGAAATTAATTATGATAAGCTTAAATCTGAAATTTTTGATATAAAAAGGAAAATGGAATATGATACATTAGAACATAACGAAATAAGTTTTCAAAAAGAAAAATTATCTTTAATTATTAATGAAATAAATTTTAATATTCTTTCATGGCAAAAAGATATAGAGTCTTTAAATTTAGAGATAAGTGGGATAAATTATCAAAGACACAATTATAGCATTAAAATTTTTAATATAAAAAATGAACTTGAATGTTTAAATAATAAAAATTTAAAAGCAGAGACTGATATTTTTAATATAAAAAATTTAATTTTAGAATTAAAACAAACGGCTAAAGATAAAGAATACAATATTTTACAAATTAGCGAAAAAAAAAGTGAACTTGAAAAAAAATCAGTATGGCTAAGAAAGCAAGAAAAAGAAAAAAATTATGATAAAGAAATTATAGGAAGAGATATCTCAAGATTAGAAGAAAAAAGAATAAATATACAAAAAGAATATGATAACATACTTATTAAGTTATGGGAGGAATATGAACTTACATATAAAGAAGCATTTGATACTTCAGAAAAGATAAAAGATATATTGATAGCTAAAAATCGATTAAATGAATTAAAATTAAAAATTAAAAGTTTAGGGACAATCAATGTATCTGCTATAGAAGAATTTAAGGAAGTTTATGAACGATATAAGTTTATGAAATATCAAATTAATGATATAGAAACGTCAAAATTAGAGCTTATAAAGATTATAAATGATCTTGTTAAACAAATGAAAGAAATATTTCTTAAAAAATTTGATGAAATTAATAAAAATTTTGGTGAAACTTTTTTTGATCTTTTTGGAGGAGGAAAAGCAAAATTAGAACTTTCTGATTTAACAAATCTTCTTTCATCGGGGATAGACATTTATGTTCAACCTCCTGGAAAAATAGTTTCACATTTAGAATCTCTTTCTGGTGGAGAAAAAGCTTTAGTAGCTATTTCTTTATATTTTGCTATAATGAAAGTTAGTCCACCTGCGTTTTGTATTTTAGACGAAATAGAAGCTGCTTTAGATGATGTTAATGTAACTAGATACGCAGCTTATTTAAGAAAAATGAATTATAATACTCAGTTTATAATAATCACTCATAGAAGAGGGACTATGGAAGAAGCAGATTCGTTGTATGGTATTACAATGCAAGATGAGGGAATATCAAGACTTTTAGAACTTAGAGTTTCTGATATTGAAAATGTGATAATGAGAAGATAAGGATTTGTTTTGCAAATTAATTAACTATAAAAATATAGAAAGGACAATTTAGATGGGGATATTTAATAAAATAAAAGAAGGTCTTAAAAAAACTCGTAGTGGAGTTTTTTCTCAAATAAATTTAATGATTAATTCATTTACTAAAAT
>CAYJNP010000101.1:0-3080 GCA_964371665.1 uncultured Eubacteriales bacterium
TTTTTATTAAAAAGTTCAGGTTTAAATTTAGGATATATTTTAATATAAGCATCTCTAAGTTTTGAATTTTTAAGTTGTTCTTCAGCTTTTAAAATTATATGGCGCTCCACTAATTGTGAAAACGCCACATAAATATTTATTTGATTATTTTTTTTATCAATATCCATAGACGTAATTTCACCACAAACTACGTTTTTTATTTCATTAATATTTGAAATATAATTTTTGAAAAATTCACCAAAATGCTTCAAACTTAAATCCATCCTTACATTTTTTCTATTTCTTTAACTAATTCACTTATTATTTCTTTTTCAGATACTTTTTTTATAATTTTACTTTTTTTAAATATAATGCCAAATCCATCTCCGCCTGCAACACCAATATCAGCCTCTCTAGCTTCACCAGGCCCATTTACCTCACAACCCATTATTGCAACTTTAATATTTTTTTTATAATTTTTCAACTTTAATTCTGCCTCATTTGCAAGATTTATTAAATCTATTTTTGTTCTTCCACAAGTCGGACAAGAAATAAATTCAATTCCATTTTTTCTAAGTTCTAAAGATTTTAATAAATCAAACGCTGCATAAACTTCCTTTACAGGATCTGACGTAAGCGAGATTCTAATAGTATCACCTATCCCCCTAGCCAATAAAGCTCCTATTCCAACAGACGATTTAATTAAACCCATACGTTCCGTTCCGGCTTCTGTCACACCTAAATGTAGGGGATATATACATTTTTCAGAAATTAATTCATAAGATTTTATCATAGTTTTCACATTTGAAGATTTAATAGATAAAATAATATTATGAAAATTAAATTTTTCTAATAATGAAGCATGATACAACGCACTTTCTACTAAAGCTTCAGCATTAGGCTGACCATGTTTTTTAAGAATACTTTTTTCCAATGATCCAGAATTAACTCCTATTCTAATAGGAATATTTTTTTTATTGCAAATATCTGAAACTATCTCTATCTTTTTCTCATCACCAATATTTCCAGGATTAATTCTTATTTTATCTATTCCAGCATAAACTGATTCTAAAGCTAATTTATAATCAAAATGTATATCTGCTACTAAAGGAATATCAATTTTATTTTTAATTTCATATATTAATTTTATTGATTCAATATTAGGAATAGCAACCCTAATAATATCGCACCCAACATCTTTTAATTTTTGTGCTTGAAAAAGGTTTCCCTTAATATCGTTAGAGGCAATATTTAACATAGACTGAACAGCAATATTTGCATTTTCTCCAATTGGAACATTCCCAATATAAACTTTACTAGATTTTCTCCTCATTATCCACCTAATCCTTTACCTGTGGACACTCTTAATATATCACTAAAAGTAACAATTAGCATAAACAAAATTAAAATAGCAAATCCTGCAGCATGAACATACCCCTCATATTTAGGATTAATTGGCTTTCTTCTTATTCCTTCAATAACTAAAAACACTAATTTTCCTCCATCTAATGCAGGAATAGGTAATAAATTAAAAATTCCTAAGTTAACAGTAATAATTACCATCATCATAATAATATTATTTGTTGCTTGAACAAAATTTTCTTTAAGCCCCATAGAAGCCGCTTGGCTTATCGCTGAAGCTGCTCCAACAGGTCCTGACATATCATTAAATCCAAATCGACCTGTTATTAATCCTAAAAAGCTATTCCATACTATTTTAACCATAGAAATAATAGTTTTAAAAGATTGAGATATCAAAGTAATAATATTTTTTGGAATTGGTTCAACATAAAAATCAAGGCTATTTATGGAATTTCCATTTTCATCAGTGATTTTAGGTAAATTAACATTTTTTATATCAATTTTTTGTCCATCTCTTAATACTTTAAAGTCAACTATTCCGTCTTTGTTAGTAGAAATAGCAAATCCTAAATCATTATCAGTTAAAATTCTATAGTTATTTATCGATAATATTTTATCTCCTACTTCAAGCCCAGCAGATTTAGTAATAGAATCATCCGCGAATTTAGAAATTACATTAGATGCAAAATAAGGATTTTGAGACAAAAGTATAATCATAAAAATAAATCCTAAAACTATATTCATAAATGCTCCAGCAACTACTATTATTATTCTTTGCCAAACAGGTTTATTTGAAAAAGATCCAATATCTTCGCTAGTTTCATTTTCTCCTTCCATAGCACAAAATCCACCTATAGGTAAAGCTCTTAAAGAATAAATAGTGTTACCTTTTTTTATTTTAAATAGAGTAGGTCCCATTCCAAGAGCAAATTCATTTATCTTTACTCCAAAAGATTTTGCTGAAAAAAAATGTCCAAATTCATGAACTAATATTATTAAACCAAATAACAATATTGAAATAATGATTAAAATTAAAGTTGTAAACATAATAAAAAATACTCATCTTCTCTCTTGATAAAATTTATTTATATTTCATTCAAAACATATTTTTGGGCATTTTCAGTAGCTTCTAAAATGTCATTTACATTTTTTATTTGTTTATTCTTCTGATTTAACATAGCTTTATATACTAAATCACCAATATCAGTAAATGATATTTTATCTTCTAAAAATAATCTAACAGCTTCCTCGTTTGCACCATTAATTATAGCAGGAGCTAATCCACCTAATTTTATAGCTTCTTTGCATGCTTTTAAACATTTGAATGTAGTATCATCTGGTTTTGAAAATGAAAAAGTTGAAATTTTTGTAAAGTCAAGTTCCTTTACACAAGATTTATATCTTCTCGGATAAGTTAATGCATATTGAATAGGAATTCTCATATCAGGAACCCCCATTTGCGCTATAATAGAATTATCATTATATTCAACCATAGAATGTATTATACTTTCTTTATGAATAACAACTTCTATTTTATCAATAGTTATATCAAAAAGCCAAATTGCTTCAATAATTTCAAGCCCTTTATTCATCATTGTAGATGAATCTATAGTTATTTTTTTCCCCATATTCCAGTTAGGATGTTTTAAGGCTTGATCTTTTGTAATACATTTCAACTGATTAATATTTTTGCCAAAAAAAGGTCCCCCAGATGCTGTTAATATTATTTTTTTTATATC
>CAYJNP010000102.1:0-3060 GCA_964371665.1 uncultured Eubacteriales bacterium
ACAACTTTCGTCGGCTGTTTTTCCTATTTCTCCTCCAAGTGCATCTATTTCTCTAACTAAATGTCCTTTAGCTGTACCACCAATAGATGGATTACATGGACAATTTCCTACTGAATCCATATTTATAGTGAAAACAGCTGTTTTGCAATTTAGCCTTGCTGCAGCTAGCCCTGCTTCTATTCCTGCATGGCCAGCACCTATAACTATAACATCATATTTGCCTGCATTATATTTCAATTTTAACACTCCAAAATTTATTTTCCTACACAAAAATTTGAAAATACATTTTCAATAATAGCATCATTTACTTTTTCTCCTGTAAGTTCTAATAGTTTTTCTATTGCATATTCTAGCGATACGGTTATAGCATCTAGAGTAAAACCTTTATTGATTGTGGTGATTGTTTCGTTTATACATTTTAATGATTCTTTTGCTGAATTTAATTGGCGTTCATTTGCAAGCATTGCTTCTGATGGATTAAATTTTTCTGCCCCGAGTAAATCATAAATTGTATCTTTTAACGATTCAAGGCCTTGTTCTAATTTAGCGGAAATAAGCACAGTTTTTTTTGAATATTTTTTTATGTAATTTAAATCTATTTTGTTTTTAAGATCTATTTTATTAATAATTGATATTGTTTTTAAATTTGTTAATTCTTTTAGCATTTTTTTTTCTTGATCAGATAATTCTTCAGATGCATCAAATAATGCTAAAACTAAATCTGTAGATTTAATTTTATCATAAGTTTTTTTTACACCAATTTTTTCTATTATATCATCTGTTTCTCTTATTCCTGCTGTATCTAAAAGTCTTAATGGGATATCTCCTAATAATACTGTTTCTTCAATAATATCCCTTGTTGTACCTGGAATATTTGTTACTATGGACTTTTCAACTCCAGAAAGTAAATTCATCAACGTTGATTTTCCTACATTAGGTTTTCCAATTATAGCTGTTTCTACGCCTTCTTTTATAGCTATTCCCATATCATAATTAGAAATTAATTTACTAATAGTATTTTTTTGATTCTTTACTTCTAATAGTAATTGTTTTTTATCTATTTCGGGAATATCTTCTTCAGGATAATCTGCCCAAGCAGATAGATGTGCTGCTACTTTTATTAAAGAATTTTGCACTTCTTTTATCTTTTTATATAATATTCCTTCTTTTGCCGATAAAGCTGCTTTCGCAGCATGTTTTCCTTTAGCTCCTATTATATCCATAACAGATTCTGCTTGAGTTAAATTTAATTTTCCATTTAAAAAAGCTCGTTTAGTAAATTCTCCAGCTTGAGCTGGAATTGCTCCTGCATTTAAAACTGCTCTAAGAGTCCTTTTTGTTGTATATAATCCACCATGGCACGATATTTCTACAACGTCTTCTCCTGTATAACTATTAGGAGCATTAAATATTAAAGCTATTCCCTCATCTATTTTTTCATTTTGATCTATAATTTGTCCATATTTTGCTGTATATCCTTTAGCATTAATAATTGATTTTTTAGATAAACATATAAATATTTTATCTGCAATAATTTTTGCACAGTCACCTGAAATTCGTATTATTCCTATCCCTCCAGAACCCTGAGCGGTAGCTATTGCTGCAATTGTTTTCATTTCTATTTAAATTCTCCTTTAATTAAAAAAGAACGATTCATTTGAACCGTTCTCAAGTATATAACAATTTATTATTAATTTGTTATGCAAAATCAAACTATCTTATTATTTTATTTAAGGTTTAAATGAATTATAATTCTTAGTTTTATGATAACTATTAAATCTATTCTGAGTGGGCCATTCTTTTTTTCCTATAACAACATGACGATACATATTTTCACCCTCAGACCAAGATTCAATTTCATCTATATTTTGAACTGCAGAGTGTATAATTTTTCTTTCATAAGGATTCATTGGCTCTAAAACTATATTTTTAGCATATTTTAAAGATCTATTTGCTGTTTTTATTCCTAATTCACTAAGTGTTTTTTCTCTTTTTTCTCGATAATCGGAGGCATTTAACTTAATTTTAAAAAAATCACCTTGTTTTTTATTAACAACTAACCCGCATAAATATTGTATTGCCTCAAGAGTTTCTCCTCTTTTCCCAATAAGTGTTCCAATGCCTATACCATTAAATTGAAAATCTACTCCGTTATTTGTCTCTTTTTTTTCAATTTTAATTTCGTTTAAATTCATTCCTTTTATTATAGATTCAATATAATTTTGCGCAATATCAGAAAGATTTTCTTTTTGATCTGGAATAAAAGCTCTAACTTTAGCCAATTTTCCCCCAAATAAACCTAATGTTTTTTTCACAGGTACTTGCAAAACTTCAAACTTAACTTGTGTTTGGTCTACTCCTAATCTCATGCAAGCATTTTTTTGTGCTAAAACAATACTTTCTGCTTTTCCGATTGCTTCTTTTTCCATTTTTATACCTCCTAAAAAATAAAAAAATTAAATCTTATTTTTTTTTTGATTTTTTCCTAACTTGCTAATTTTATCATTATTTATGTAATCCTTTTCATTGTATCTATCTGGATTATATGACGGTTGTTCTTTTTTTTCAAGAATTTTTAAATATTCAATTTTTCTTGCTTGATTTTTAGCATTTATAGTTTCAACATTATAAAAATGATATAATATAACAGTTTGAACAAATCCCAATAAAGTAGATATAACCCAATAAAATCCAACTGCTGCAGGAACAGTATATGCAATCCATGCACTAAAAAGTGGCATAATATACATAGTTATTTTCATAACACTTTGACCTTGAGGCATAGCAGGATTTTTTTGAATTTTTTGCATAAAATAAGTAGAAAGTACAGATGTTAAAAAACAAAGAACTGGTATGATCCATAACATAGATATAAATGAATTCATATTAGGGGTAGCTAAAAGATCTAATCCTAAAAAGTTAAAACCCTTACTAAAACTTTCCATATCATATAAATTTTCAGGACTAAGCATAGTTAATTGATTTTTTATATATGGAAATAGTTTAATAATTTCTATTTCACCATAATAAGAATTAAAAGAAGTTCCAATAACAGGAACA
>CAYJNP010000103.1:0-2936 GCA_964371665.1 uncultured Eubacteriales bacterium
ATGTTAAAACTCCGATTCCTGGGCCGATTTCAATAACTCCATCTTCTTTTGAAACACCAGATTTTAGAGCCATTTTTGGGCATATTGAAGAATTAATAATAAAATTTTGTCCTAAAGATTTTGAAAAATTAAATCCATTTTTAGAGAGTATATTTTTTATATATTCTATATTTGAGAGATTATTCATATTTATTTTTTATGCTCCTATCCAACGCCTAAATCTTTATTATTTAATAAAATTTCTATTTTAGGATTAAATTTGATTTTTGGAACTACAAATTTAAGAAACCATCCAATAATAATTTTATCTTGTTTAACATTAGTTGTGTTTTCAACAAATACATTAATACTAAAATATTCGAAATATTTATTAGCTAAGGTTATATCATTTAAAATGTCTTCTTTTTTTTGGCCTTTAATACCAACCAATAAACAACACCCGTTAAAATATTTAGAAATTTCTTTTGCAGTTATTTTAGAGGGAATTCCCTTTTTCCATTCATTTCTTAAGTTAGAGTTAAAGCTTTCAATGCCAATTCTAAATTTAATATTTACAGGATAAAATTTTTCAGCAAATTTTTTTAATTTGTTTTTATAAATATAATGAGATTCAAACCATATAGTATGAATGTTAAGCTCTATACTCTTTTTTTTTATTAAGGATATAGTTTTATCGTCGAGTTCCATAGCGGATCCTGAATTTATTATGTCGATTACTCCTGTTATTCCTGTGAGGTTATCTAGAACTTTTTTATTTATTTTAAAAGGATTTAAACTTTTATCATTATGATAATCACAAAATACACATTTTTTCCATATACAACCCGTTCCTTGAAGAAGTAAAAATTCTCGTGGAAATTTTTCTTTAATTATAGAATATCTTACAAAACTATTCATTTGAGTTAATTCCTTTCTTTTTTAAAAAATATACAACTCCATATGTAATAGGTGTTCCTAAGATGCATTCTAATATAATCTTTATTATATATTGAAATAATATCATTAAAATAAGGTCTTTTATAGGAGCTACATTAGAAAAAGCTATTAAAACAAAAATTATTGTGTCTAATAAATATCCTAAAGATGAACTTAATATTGTTCTAATCCATAATTTTTTTTCATTTGTGAAATGTTTTATTTTATTCATAATCCATGCATTTGTTATTTCTCCAACCAAAAAAGCTAATAAGGAGGCAATTAGAATTCGTGGGACAATATTAAAAATATTTTTAAATGCTATAGATGTGGTTTCTACATATTTTGGGTAAGGTAAAAAACATCCAATATGGGTAAATAAAACAAATATTATATTACAAAAAAATGTTATTAATATTATATTTTTAGCTGTTTGAAATCCCCAAATCTCTGTTAAAATATTGCCTATAATATAGGTTAATGGAAAAATTATAATACCAGCATCAAATAGTGTTATGGAAAAAACAGTTATTAATTTAACAGCTAATACATTTGATGCAATGTAAGAGGTTGTCATTATAGAAGATATAATAATTAATGAATAAAAAGTATTATTTAGTTTACAGTTCAATTTATGTTAGTAACTCCTTTTTATTTTTCTTAAATTTAATTATAACATAAAGAATATACAAGGGTTAAAATAAATTATAAGATAAAATATAATATTTTATTGAATGGTTTTAATATTAATGATAAAATTTTAAGTAATGTTAAATAAAATAAGTGTAGGTGATATTTAAATGATTAATAAAGATCAAATTTTATATTTAGCTAATTTAGCAAAAATTGATATTCATAATGATGTTGAACATTTAACGAATGAAATGAACAAGATAATAGATTTTGTAGATATCGTGAAAGATATTAATGTTGATTATGAAGATTTTTATAGTGAAAACAAAGAGGTTTTTAGGGAAGATATAGTTAAAAATTCATATTCAAGAGATGAAATCTTAAAAAATGTATATAACGGAGAAGATGGTTTTTTTGTGGTGCCTAAAAATAAATAATTTTATTTTAATTGAGGGATGGGTTTATGTTAAAACAAAATGGAAAAATTAAGTATATACAAAATATTTTAAAAAATAAAGAAATTTCTTGTTTAGAAATTACTCAAAAATATATAGATGCTATAAAAAAAGATGATAAATATTTAAATTCATATGTAGAAAAAACTTTTGATTTTGCTATTAATACAGCAAAAAAAGTAGATATTAAAATAAAAAATAAAGAAAATTTATTCCCTCTCGAAGGAATACCTTTTGCTCTAAAAGATAATATATCAACCAAAGGAATTAAAACTACCTGTTGTTCTAAAATGCTAGAAAATTATATCCCAATATATGATGCTTATGTTTGGAGCATTATTAAGAATCAAAATGGAATATTATTGGGAAAAAACAATATGGATGAGTTTGCAATGGGATCAACTTGTGAAACGTCTATATTTGGTGGAGCTAAAAATCCTTATAACTTAGATCATGTGGCAGGAGGTAGCTCAGGAGGAGGTGCTGCTTGTGTTTCTGGGAATCTTGCAGTATATTCTTTAGGATCTGATACAGGTGGATCTATAAGGCAACCTGCTAGCTTTTGTGGAGCAGTGGGGTTAAAACCAACATATGGATCTATTTCAAGATATGGACTTTTAGCGTTTGCTTCTAGTTTAGATCAAATAGGGCCTATAGCGAGTTCAGTTGAGGATGTGTCTATAATTTATGATTCTATATCACTACGTGATAAAAATGATTCTACTTCTACAGGGAATATGGGAGAAGTTACTTACGAATGTTTGAAAAATAATATTAAAGGAATAAAAATAGGTGTTCCAGAAGAATATTTAAACGGGGTAAGTAGTGAAGTTTATAAAAAAATAGAAGAGGCTATAAAAATATATGAATCTCTTGGAGCTAAAATTGTGAATATTAGCTTGCCTGTTGATAGGTATTCGTTGGCGGTTTATT
>CAYJNP010000104.1:0-2890 GCA_964371665.1 uncultured Eubacteriales bacterium
AATGTTTGTGTAGTAATTCACCTACAATTCTTAATAAAGTTTATGATTCAGCATATTTTTGTGTTGGAATATAGAAACAATGTTTTCTTATTTTAGTAAAAAATAAACCTAGTTGATTTGATGGGAAATATTCGGGGCAATTTTCTGTAAAAGGATTAAAAAAATATAATGAATTTCCTACAGCTCCTAATGTATTGCCAGCTAATGCCCAATCAGCAATTTCATAATGTATTTCTTCGGGTGTCATATTATAAACATTTTGAGGATTATAATTTCCATTTATGCTTGTTTTTAAGCATGTAAACTGATTTTCTTGTTCAATTATATTTCTAATGTTTCCACCTTCATTAAATCTAGAAAAAAATCCATAAGGGATTTGAGTTCTATTTACAATAACAGATGCAACGGCTCTCATCCCATCTTCACCTTCACCTCCAGCTTCACATTGTATTAATCTTGCTAGGAGGTCTCTGTCACTTAAGGGCACTTTATCACCCCTTTTAAAGGAAATATAATTTATTATTATGTTATGATATTATTTGTTAAAATGTTACAATATTTTATTTGATTCTTATAAAAAATCAAGATATAATTGTTAGTCTAGAATATTATCAGAAAATTTTGTTAAAATAAATTTTTAAAGGAAGGAATGATATGATTTGAGATTATTTTCGTTTTTAACAGAAACTATAGTAAATCTTAATTTATCTATTTTTATAATGTGGGCAATAGGCGGGCTATTAATTTGGCTGGCTATAAAAAAAGATTTTGAACCAGCCTTGCTTTTACCAATAGGTTTTGGTGCTATACTTGTTAATTTTCCTCTTTCTGGTGTAGTTGGAGAACATGGCATAATAGAATGGCTTTTTAAAGTGGGAATTGAAGCATCTGAAGCATTTCCATTGTTATTATTTGTAGGGATTGGAGCTATGATAGATTTTGGTCCACTTCTTTCAAATCCAAGAATGTTGTTGTTTGGATCTGCTGCACAGTTTGGAATATTTTTCACTATAATATTATCGGTATTTTTAGGATTTCCCATGAAAGATGCTATGTCAATAGGAATAATAGGAGCCGCTGATGGGCCAACTTCTATATTAGTATCACAACAATTAAATAGTGCATATAAGGGTGCAATCGCTGTTGCAGCATATTCTTATATGGCCTTAGTCCCGTTGATACAACCTATTGCAATTAGAATGGTTACAACCCAAACAGAAAGAAAAATAAATATGCCATATAATCCTAAAAAAGTTTCTAAGATAACCAAGATATTATTTCCAATAATAGTAACTGTAGTTGCAGGACTAATTGCTCCAGATTCAATTGCTTTAGTTGGATTTTTAATGTTTGGAAACCTCATAAGAGAATGTGGAAGATTAGAAAATCTTGCAGAAACTGCGAGGACAACACTTGCGAATTTAATAACTATTTTTTTAGGAATTACTATAGCTTTTCAAATGCAAGCTTCAAAATTTTTAAGTTTTGGAACTTTGATAGTTATGTGTTTGGGATTAGTTGCTTTTATATTTGATACAATTGGTGGAGTATTATTTGCTAAGTTTCTTAATATTTTTCTTTCTAAAGATAAAAAAATTAATCCTATGGTTGGAGGAGCGGGAATATCTGCTTTTCCAATGTCATCTAGAGTTATTCAAAAGATGGCTTTAAAAGAAGATAATCAAAACCATATTTTAATGCATGCAGTTGGAGCAAATGTTGCGGGACAAATTGGCTCGGTTGTTGCTGGAGGAATAATTTTATCTATTGCTAGAAATATGGGGTTATATTAATAAGTTGAAATTTAAATATATTTGATTTAAAATAGTTTGTTAGGAGTAGGTTAATATGGATTGGGTTACTTTCGATAGTGTTATGGGAGTGGTAAATTTTCAAGACATTAAAAATTCTTTTTTAATTATGTTTCAAGGAACGATAGGAATTTTTATGGTTATGGCTATTATTTATCTTGTAATACTTGGCCTTGGAAAATTTTTTTATAAAAATAATAATATTGATTCAGATAAATAGAGGAGTGCATAATTTAGATGTCGAAGAATAAAAAAATGGTTGAAGCAATAACATCTATGGATGAAGATTTTACAAAATGGTATACAGATATAGTAAAAAAAGCTGAACTTATGGATTATTCAAGTATAAGAGGTTGTATGATAATACAACCTTATGGGTACGCTATTTGGGAAAATATTAAAAATATTTTAGATTTAGAATTTAAAAAGTTAGGCCATGAAAATGTATCTATGCCAATGTTTATTCCAGAAAATTTGTTGCAGAAAGAAAAAGATCATGTTGAAGGTTTTGCACCTGAAGTTGCATGGGTGACTCACGGTGGGAATGAAAAATTACAAGAACGACTTTGCATTAGGCCAACTTCTGAAACTTTATTTTGTGAACATTATGCGAATGTGATCCATTCTTGGAGAGATTTGCCTAAATTGTATAATCAGTGGTGCTCAGTAGTTCGTTGGGAAAAAACGACTAGACCATTTCTTAGATCGGTTGAGATTCATTGGCAAGAGGGACATACCATGCATGAGACAAAAAAAGAAGCAAAATTTGAAACAGAACAAATGCTTAATGTTTATGCTAATTTTTGTGAAAATCAGTTGGCAATGCCTGTAATAAAGGGTGAAAAAACTCAAAAAGAAAAATTTGCTGGAGCAGAATCTACATATACAATAGAAGCAATGATGCATGATGGAAAAGCGTTGCAATCGGGAACTAGCCATTATTTTGGAGATAGTTTTGCAAAAGCTTTTGACATTACATTTCAAGATAAAAACAATAAAAAATGTTACCCTTATCAAACATCTTGGGGAATGTCTACAAGAATTATTGGTGGAATAATAATGACACATGGTGATGATAA
>CAYJNP010000105.1:0-1696 GCA_964371665.1 uncultured Eubacteriales bacterium
ATTATACCCCTTAAGTAAAACTATTTCATCTAAATTTGCATTACCTGGCATTTAAAATCTCTCCTTTTTTTAATTATTCTCCAGTATTTTGAGTAATTTTAAATATTACAAACTCGGCAGGTTTTACTGGTGCTATACCAATCACACAAATTAATCTGCCATTATCTATGTCATCTTTGCTCATAGTATTTGGCCCAACATCTACAAAAAATGCGTCTGATGGTGACCCTCCAACTAAAGCGCCTGTTCTCCATACTCCTTCTAAAAATACCTCTATACTTCTTTGAACTCTAACCCATAGTAACTGATCGTTAGGTTCAAACACAACCCAATTTGTATTTGCTTTAATTGATTCCTCTAAAAAAATAAATAAACGTCTAACGTTGATATATTTCCATAATGCTTTCGAACTAGCTGTTCTAGCTCCCCATACTCTAATTCCTGCTCCAGGAAATTTCCTAATTAAATTAACACCCTTTGGATTCAATATATCTTGCTCTCCAACATTATAATTACAATATAAACCAGTACAATTAGCAACTGTTTCATTTGCTGGAGCTTTATGAACACCTCTAGCATTATCACTTCTTGCATATATTCCTATTACTGATCCAGATGGTGGAATATAAGTATTTTTTTTATCAAGAGGATCAAATACTTCAAGCCAAGGATGATACATAGCACAATAATCACTATCAACTATATCTCTATGTTTCATAATATCAGTAACTGATTTACTATCTTTTGGAACATCTAAAACAGCAAATCTGCTTCCTAAACTTTCACAATGAGACACAAGTGACAATTGAACATTTGCACTTACAATTCCAGGTACAGCCATAACACTTACATCGGAATTATCTAAAAATGATTGTATTCCAGTTCTACATCCAGGGCCTTTATCTTCTCCAATAAAATCAGCATCTGATAAAGAACTCACATTTCCATTAGAACCACCTTTAAGTGTAATTTTAACTACATCTGATTCCACCCCAAACACCTCTCTAACAATATCCATAGGTGCTATAGGTAAAACATTTGGTTTAACAGTTAAATCAACCAATTCAGATTTTTCAATTAGCTTACCAATATAGTTTGGAATAGCAACATTAAAAGATGCAAATTCGTAGCTCTCAACAGTTTCTGCATACCTAACTTCCACATTAACTTCACAAGTTTTTATTGTAACAGTTGGTAATAATTGTTTATCGACAGCATCTGCTGCAAAAGGAGCTTCGAAAATAACAGTATTTCCATCTATCCCAACAACTATATTATACTCTTCTGATTCTGTTCCTCCAAGTACAACTACATCTCCTACATTAAAGCCAGCACTATTCTTAACTTTATAAGTTCCATTTCCTAAATCTTCAAATATTTGAGTTTTTGCTTTGCTAGCTTGAGAAAACAATATCGAAATACAATTTCCCCAAATACCTGGATTTTTAGCAGTAAAGTTAATTATACCATCTTGCTCATCAGCACAAACGCTTTTAGAAGAAATAGCATCTGATGGTGCAACTCTCATCACATAAGCACGTGAACCTCCATTAGCAAAAAAATGATTAATAGCATGTGCTAAATAACGATATTCACCAAACTCATTTTCTTGTAAATATCCTCCATATTGTCTACTAAAATCTGCAGGACTATTTATAGAAACTGGAGCGCCTGACACACTTCCTCTCTCAGCTAG
>CAYJNP010000105.1:1732-2862 GCA_964371665.1 uncultured Eubacteriales bacterium
CAACACTTGTGCTAACACCTTGCATAGGAGATGATCCACTATCAAACTCTTCAACATAAACACCTGGTGATAAATATTCTGCCATAATTTTACCGGTTCTCTACTGAAAATACAGTAAGAACCACTCAACTCCTTTCACATTGAAATACATTAAATTATTTGGAATTTTAATTTATTTATATAGGAAGTCAAATCAAGAAATTCAACTAACCTATAGAAACCATGTTAAAAATAAACTATATTTTTTCTTCAATATTATCTTCTTTTTCATCATTTAAGATTTTATCAATATCAGATGAATCTTTAGTTAAATCTTCATCATCTGCACTTATATTCTTTTTAAGTTCTTGAGCTATAAGAATTTTCTTTTTCTTATCATATAATAAATAATCATCTGAAATAGCAGACATTATTTTTATATCTTGATCAAAATTATTAATAAATTTATCTATATTTTTTTCAAATTGTTTAGCCTTGTATTCTTTTAGAGATTTTGAATCACTAAGAGTACTAATAGCCGTGTGTATAGCACTGTTATTTTCATTAAATTTATTTTTAATATCCCTTAATTCAGATATTTTGTTATTTTCATATTTTACATTTAAAAATGGCATAACTTTATTCATAGTTGTATTTTCTTTTTTATTAACTAAACCAGTATTAATTTGCTTTTTAACACCTAAATTTGAAGTATTTTGTTTAGAATTCAACGCATAAGCATCATTTTCAAGATCATTTCCTTTAAAAAATTCACCATCTTTAGATATTCTTTCTGAAATTTTATCTTGTTCATATAAATGATTTCCATTATGATAATTTTCATTTCTAACAAAATCCAAAATCATATCATTATGTTCATTATAGCCTATTTCTATTTTTCCTGAATCCATACTAATTTCTGAAAGTTTATTTGCAGATTCTTTTTCATTGGAAGACCGAGACTTTTTAAATGATTTCATTTTTTCTTTTTTAGATGCTTTTTTAAAATGAATCTTTTCAGTTGTTTCGGTATTAAAATCAGGCATATATTTTCTACAATTATGATTTCCCATCGACGCTAAAGACAAATATTTTCTTTTTTTTACATGATCAACTTGTTTTTTAGGTGGCACATGTTTTTTTTGATTATC
>CAYJNP010000106.1:0-2832 GCA_964371665.1 uncultured Eubacteriales bacterium
ATTTCTTATATCTGAAAAATTTTCATTTAACTTATATGATTTTTGTATCTTAAACTTTATTCCAGGCGGAATCATTAAATTTAACGATTCAAAAGTAGTGCAAAAATATTTATTTTTCATCCAAGTTGAAAGATATAGCATTTCAGCACTAATAAGCGGTGCCTTATCTAGCACCGCAATAATTGATTTTATATTTTCATTTTTTGTATTTAAAATTTTTTCTTCAGTTGAAACGATAAATCCTTGCTTTTTTTGGTTACCTCTGCCAAATGGAATTATAACCCTACATCCAACTAAATATTGATTACAAAAGTTTTTAGGAATTTTATAAGAATATTCCAAATCAAAACTTAAAAAAACACCTTCAATTACTACTTTTGCTATAATAAATTTTTTATCCATATTCTAATCATTCACTTCTGGCTCCAATATAGAATATTTATGCTCTTTAAAGTCTTTAATAGCTAAATTAACTGGTTTTTCAATTAATATATTTCCAATTTGTTCTGCTTCATATACTATTTGTCTAGCTCTTTTAGCTACTCCTATAACAAGTGAATATCTGCTTTTTATTCCGGAAAACATATCATCAATCGATAACTTATTCATCGTTAATCACCTTTTCTATAATATTAGTATTTCTATGAGATTTCATTTTTTCACTAGCAATTATATTACAAATATCTACTGCGCATTGTTCTACTTTATCATTTATAACTATATAATCATATTCAAAAGCTGTTTTTAATTCTTTTTTTGCAATGTTTAAACGTTCTTGAATCAAATGTTCAGGTTCAGTTGCTCTATTAACAAGCCTATTTTCAAGTTCTTTAATAGATGGCGGTAAAATAAAAATACTAATGGCTTCAGGGCATTTTTTTCTTACCTGAAAACCACCCTTTACTTCTATTTCTAAAACAACATCTCTTCCTTTTGATAACCAACTATTAACCTGTTCAGCAGGAGTACCATAATAATTTCCACAGTATTCTGCATATTCAAGCATTCCATTTTTAGATATTAGTTGAACAAATTCAGATTTAGAAATAAAATAATAATTTTTAGAATCAAGTTCCCCATCTCTAGGTTTTCTAGTAGTTGCTGATATAGAAACTTTTATATTACTATCTTGTTCCAAAAGCTGAGTTAGAACAGTATTTTTTCCGGCACCCGAAGGGCCAGAAAGAACAACTAACAATCCCTTATTAATCATATTCATTAATTCCTTCTTCTTTTATATCTAATTTATCATTAAAGCGCCCGCCGACTGTTTCAGGTTGTATGGCTGCTAATATTATATGATCGCTATCAGTAACGATTACAGCTCTAGTTTTTCTGCCATAAGTGGCATCTATTAAATAACCTTTTTCTTTTGATTCTTGTATAATACGTTTTATAGGAGCAGATTCAGGGCTTACAATTGCTACTATACGATTTGCCGAAACCATACTTCCAAATCCTATGTTAATTAGTTTCACTTATATTACTACTCCTAACAGACAAAAAATAAATCAAAAGTTAATATATCTATAAAAAATTTTAGCATATTTATATTTTAATATTTATTAAATTAAACATATTTTCTTGATAATAGTATCATTTTAAAATTAAAATTGTCAACCATACAATAAATGATTTTAAATTTGTAAAGATCCAAATGTTTTTAATTGACAAATTTGATTAAAAATGGTAAATTAATTTTATAATTTCTAAGGAGAAGGTGATAAAATGATTAAGAAGTTAGTAAATATATCCATTTTATTGATTTTCACAGTTTCATTTTCAGTTTCAGCTTTAGCAATCAATAGACTTCCCCAAAATATTGTTTGGGGAGGTTCCTATTATGAGGTGAAAAATCAGCACTATTCTAATAAATATGAAGTCCACCATTTAATATCAAAAGATGCATGGAATTGTTTAGGATTAGATATTGAAGTACAACATAGAGGAATGAATAAATATAATGATTTTATTACATTTCCAGCAATTTTTGAAACTGTTTTTCAAGAAGAATTTCGTTATCAAGGTTGGGCTCCTTCTATTTTAATGAAAAAAGAAGATCATGCACAAACTCGTAGTTATTGGAATGTTGAAACTATGGATGGTAGACAACTAAGAAATAGTGATGAATATAGAAATTATGAATATGAGATGCTTAAAGAAGGAAAGGTATGGCAATTAATAAATGATGAATGTGAATTTATAAAAGAAAATTTTGGAAGAGAATGTCCAGATTATATAGAAGCTACTGATCAAGTAAAAGAGAGCTATGTAGGAGTTTTTACTTGTGACAAAAAAGAAGGTTATTTATATATACAGCATCCAAAAAATCAAAAATTCAGATGCCGATACGAATTACCATAAATTAAATTGATTTAAAGCTATAAAACAATTATAAAAGCCACAAAGATCTATTATTTAAGATTATTTGTGGCTTAATTTTAAAACTAAGTTATATGTTAAAAGATATTTTTATTAATTTTTTAAAAAAATTCGGGAAAAAACAATTTAAAGTTTTTAGATTAGGTTTAGTGACTTTTATTATAATAATTTAGATGGTATACCAATAAAAAATATTTAAAATTTATATAATATATTTATTAAAGTTTTTCTGAAGTTAATAAATATATTTTCGAATCTTTAATGTAGTGAGCATGAGGTCTTAATAATAAAAAATTTTTATATATGGCTATGTCTTGCAACCCAGATAACTTACTTCTTCCAAGAATGATATCCAAACCTTCATCTAATTCATATTCACCTGTTCCAATTATAAAACATTTTTGAGTTGATTCTGGGGATGATTTATTTACATTTAATGCAAGATATAAA
>CAYJNP010000107.1:0-2809 GCA_964371665.1 uncultured Eubacteriales bacterium
TGATGAATGTCTATCATATATATATTTTGATTCTTTCATTTCAGATGATATTCCATTTGCAATCATAAAAGCTGTTCCACTGGGCGAATCTATTTTTTTTCTGTGATGTTTTTCAACTATTTCTATATCGAAATCAGTGCCAAGAACCCTAGTGACTGTTTTTGAAAGCTCAGTTAATAAATTTATTCCTATTGACATATTTCCTGAATAAAAAACAGGTATATTTTTAGAAAGTTTTTTGATTTTTTTGTCTTGAAATTTTGAAAATCCAGTTGTACAAAAAACAACTGGAATTTTATTGTTTTCTAAAAATTCACTTAAATCATTTAGTGAATTGGGATTAGAAAAATCTATTATAACATCAGCTTCTTCATTTACATTAAATACAGATTTATATATTGGAAAAAGCTTGCTACTGTTACATACGTCAATTATATCAATACCTGCGACAATTTTTATACCTTTATAATCTAAAATAGTATTGGAAATAACTTTTCCCATAACACCATTACATCCATTTAAAATTATTTTTAACATTTTACTTTCCCCATTTTATTTAAATTATATTAAACTTTTGCATTATTATTTTTAAATTTTCTACATTTTTTGTTGACATAACATCAAGTGGTAATCTGCATTCACCACATGAAAATCCTAACATATTAAGAGCTTTTTTTACAGGAATAGGATTGATATCACAAAATAAACATTTTATTAATTCATAATATTTAATTTGTGTATGAACGCTTTGTTCTATGTTATTGTTAAAATATTCATAACAGATATTATGCACTTCTTTAGGGCAAATATTAGCTAAAACTGATATTACACCTTTACCACCCAAAGAAAGAATAGGAACTATTTGATCATCATTACCAGAATAAATATGAATATTATTTTTGCATAAAGATATAGTTTCAATTATAGAAGATATATTAGAATTAGCTTCCTTAACAGCAACAATATTTGGATGTTTAGATAATTCCAAGTAAGTTTCAGGAAGTATATTAAATGATGTTCTAGATGGGACATTATATAAAATTATAGGTAAATTAATATTATCGGCAATATAATTATAGTGTTTGATCAAGCCTTTTTGAGACGTTTTGTTATAGTATGGAGTAACAATTAAAAGTGCATTTGCACCAGCTTTTTGTGCGTTTAATGATAATTTTAATGCATGTCTTGTGTTATTACTTCCTGTGCCTGCGATTATAGGTATTCGATTTTTAGCTGTATCAACAGTGAATTTTATTAATTCTTGTTGTTCATCATCATTTAAAGTTGCAGATTCACCTGTAGTACCACAAATTATTATAGCATCTGTTTTATTTTGAATTTGAAATTCTATTAAATTTTTTAAAGTTTTATAATTAATGGACCCATCTTGATTCATGGGTGTAACCAAAGCAACACCAGAACCATTAAATATAGTTTTTTTCATAATTTAAAAGCATGATATAATTTATTCATGCTTGAATACCTGCCTTTCATTTATTTTAAATTTTTAAAATATATTAATAAATATATCCTTCAGCGCAAAGTAATTCTGCTAATAATATAGCTCCACCAGCTGCTCCTCTTAAGGTATTATGTGACATACAAACAAATTTTATATTATATTGTGAATCTTCTCTTAATCTTCCAATTGATATAGACATCCCATTTTCTAAATTTATTGCTGATTTTATTTGAGGCATATTTGAATTTTTAAAATAATGTAAAAATTGTTTAGGAGCACTTGGTAAATTTAATTTTTGAGGAATTCCTTTATAATTTTGCCATTTTTTAATTATATCTTCAAGTGATATTTTCTTTTCAAATGACATAAAAACAGCAGCACTATGTCCATTATTAATAGGAATTCTAAAACATTGTGAAGTAATGTTAAATGAATTGTTATTAATTATTCTATTATTTTTTATATTTCCCCATATTTTTAGAGGCTCTTTTTCAGATTTTTCTTCTTCACCATCTATAAAAGGTATTAAATTATCAACCATTTCAGGCCATGTTTTAAAAGTCTTACCAGCCCCTGAAATAGCTTGATATGTGCATACTAATATTTTATTTATATCTAAATCTAATAATGGATGAATAGCTGGTACGTAGCTTTGTAGAGAACAGTTTGATTTTACTGCAATAAAACCTTTTTTAGTTTTGAGCCTATTTTTTTGAATGGGGATAATTTTCATATGATCTGAATTTATTTCTGGGATTATCATAGGAACATCACTAGTAAATCGATTCGCACTGTTATTTGATACTACCGGACATTCACATTTAGCATACATTTCTTCTAAATTTCTTATTTTTTGTTTTTCCATATTTACGGCACAAAAAATAAAATCTACCATAGAACTAATTTTTATAATGTCCTTTTCAGCATCATATATTTTCATATTTTTTATAGATTCAGGAATAGATTTTTCCATTACCCACTTATTTTTAATTGCTTCAAAATAATTTTGATTGGCTGATTTAGAACTTGCAGCCAATACTTTTATATTAAACCAAGGATGATTTTCCAATAAAAGTATAAATCTTTGTCCAACAGTCCCTGTTGCTCCAATTATACCAATATTATATTTTTTCATTTCTTTGTCTCCTTGTATTATTAATTATTTACTATTGTTAGTGCTTGAAATAAATTTTCTAATAAAATATAATATTTCATGGATCATAATATTATTTTATCTTTCACATGTCAAAAAAATCACAAGTTTATCACTATTAAAATTTTTAAAAAATTACTAATTAATTTATATATGGGAGAAAATATTAATGAGAACATCTGATTTTTACTATA
>CAYJNP010000108.1:0-341 GCA_964371665.1 uncultured Eubacteriales bacterium
CTAGATGGGTATCTAATTTAGAAAAAAATCATTGGTTACGTTCTGAAATTTTTTCAACTATTGAATCTTCAGCTAAAAATATTTCTAAAATTAAAGATGTGGAAAAAATCACTAAAGATATTTGTGGATGTAAATACATAGACAGTGTAGACTTATTAAGTGCTGATTTAGGAATAGGAAATTCAATAATAGGAATGAAACTTAATAACGATTTATTTTATAAAATTATAAGTGAAAAAACAAATACAGAAATTAAAGATGAATGTGAACTTTTAAATTGTATGTTAGAATTAAATAATACTAAAAGTAAATACCAAAAAATAAGTGAAGCATACGACAAT
>CAYJNP010000108.1:351-2731 GCA_964371665.1 uncultured Eubacteriales bacterium
AAGAGCTAACACTTGAAGAACCAGAAATAATTAAGCAAGGAGGTAAATATGGGATAAAATTAAAAGCCGGTGCACCCTCTGTCCATATGATGAAAACTAACATTACTACAGAGATAACTCCTATAGTAGGTTCAGAACAACAATCTGAAGAGCTTGTAAAATATCTTTTAAATGAATTTGAAGAGGATCCTACTAAAATATGGCAATCAAATATTTTTGGAAAATCACTACATGAACTTGTAAATGAAGGCTTACATAATAAATTAAATAGAATGCCAGAAGATGCTAGAAAAAAAGTTAAAGAAACAATAGAAAGAATAATAAATGACAGATGTAATGGCTTAATATGTATATTATTATAAAATATTTTGAAAAGTAGAAAAAACAAAAATCCGTTTTAAAAGACGGATTTTTGTTTATAAAATAAATTAATTTTGGAGTATAGGAATTATCCTTCAAAATTACTGTTATTATTTTGTTGATTGTTATTATTTTGTTGATTATTTTTATTTTGATAATTTTTAGCTTTTTGTTGAGCTTTATTTTGTTTTGAACAATTTTTATTTTCGTTATTATTCATAAAAAATCACACCTTTTTTTTTATATAGCAATACTTAATTAAATATTGCTATATATATTATTGTCTTATATATTTTTTTTATACTTTTAAAAACTTGACTATATTTTTCAATTTTTATATAATTATGAAATTACTATTAGCTGAAATAACTCAGTTGGTAGAGTACCTCACTCGTAATGAGGAAGTCGAGGGTTCGATTCCCTTTTTCAGCTCCATTTAAATTATTCTTCCATCCCTAAAGTTAATTCATAGCTTTAGGGAATTTGTATATTTTGAGGTGTAAACAATGAAATGTCCATATTGTGAAAACTTAGAAAGCAAAGTTATAGATTCTAGACCAACTGAATGCTCTGAAAAAATAAGACGAAGAAGAGAATGCACAAAATGTTTTAACCGATTTACCACATACGAAATGATTGAAACCACTCCTGTAGTAGTTATAAAAAGCGATGGATCAAATCAAGCTTTTAATAGAGATAAATTGTTTATTGGATTGTTAAAATCTTGTGAAAAAAGGCCTATTTCTTCTAGTAAAATTGAAAAAATAGTTTATAATATAGAAATGAAATTACAAAGCTCTTTAAATAAAGAAATTCGATCATCAGTAATAGGTGAATATGCTATGGACTATTTAAAGGAAATCGATGAAATAGCTTATGTTAGGTTTGCTTCTGTATACAAAAGATTTAAAGATATAGATACTTTTATGAAAGAATTAAAAAAACTTTTAGATGAAAGAAAATCTAACCTTTAATAAATAATTTTACATGCATTTTTGCATTTTGATTTATGGAGAAAAGATTTATGAATAGAGATACTGATCATTTATCTATTAAAAAAATTAAATCTCGTTTAATCAATAAAAATTTAAACATATTTTTATATAATACTATAGATTCAACAAATACACAGGCTAAAAGATTAATTAATAAAAAATTTATTGATAATACAATTATAATATCTGAAGAACAAACTAATGGCAAAGGAACAATAGGTCGAAATTTTTTTTCTCCTGCAAAATCTGGAATTTATATGAGTATAATTTTAAAATTAGATACTAATAATATTAACTTATCGTTAATTACAATATCTGTAGCTGTTGCCATTCATGATTCAATTAAACAAATTGCTAATATAGATACACATATAAAATGGGTTAATGATTTGTATTTTAAAGAGAAAAAAGTATGTGGTATACTTGCTGAAAATATTAATAGTACAAGAAAAGAAATAGCAAATATAATTATTGGAATAGGAATTAATTGTTATAATCCCGTGTGTGATTTTCCTAAAGATATAAAAAATAAAGCTGGTTTTTTAAATATTAATAATGTATCTCGTAATAAAATAATTTCTAGCATAATAAATAATATTGTTTTTAACAACTATTTATTTTCAAAATCAACAATTAAAAGATATAAAGAATATTGTTTAACTTTAGGACAAACAATATTCTTTAAAAAAAATGAAAATATTAAAGAAGCTACTGCCATTGACATAAATGAACATGGCAATCTAATAGTTATAGATAAAAATGGCAATATCGATACTTTAACATCCAAATACCAATCTCAACTTTAATTCTCAGGAATCTGTTTCCCTTCATGATCAGTTTGATAAGGACATTGATATATTATTTGAGATATAGGAACTATAGTATATCCTTCGTTTTTAATGGATTCTATTAATATTGGTAAAGCTTCAGGAGTATTTTTAGCACCATTATGTAAAAGTACTATAGATCCTGGTTTAATTTTTTTCATTATATTATTTTTAATTTGTTCTGGGCTAGGATCTTTC
>CAYJNP010000109.1:0-2683 GCA_964371665.1 uncultured Eubacteriales bacterium
TATTAATATTGTTAAAAATATTTTTTCTGCAATTAAGCAATATGACGTACAAACCTTAAAAGATATTTTTTTATCATTGAATTTAAATCCTGAAAATATAGATCAAAATATTTTTTCTACAGATTTAGAAAATATTTTTTCTAAATTAAATTTTAAAAAGTATTTAAAGCAATCAAAGCCTATAGGTAATATAATAAAGGATATTAAATTAGTTTTTAATAATAATTTAATTATTATACCTAAAAATTATTATGATTTATTTTTGGGGTTAACTTCTCTTGAAAATATTATTTACGAATTTTCCGCTATGAGCACAATAGAAATTATAAATAATTTTATGTATCCTGTTAAGGAAAAATATGTAGAACAAAATAAAGAAAATTTATCTGAAAATATTTTTTCTGCTTATAATCTTGATGTTGATAGCATAGATTCTAATATTTTAGATAATGGACATAATGAAATAGAATCTAAAGGGATTAGCGATGAATCAGAAATTTTTAATAATAATTTAGAACATAAAATATTACCTAATAAAAAAGAATCATCTATTGATTTAAAGGATAGTGGTTATAGTAATGACCCACTTCCTGAATCTAAAGATAACCTAAAAGTTGAAAAAGATATAGATCAAATGTCTTATTTATCTGAATTATTAAAACTTAATAATTCTGGAAGAGCTAAAACAAGTGTTAAATTTAAATTTGATGATTCAAGTTCTAATTTAATTACAAAACTTGTAAATAATTTTATTTTATGTTTAATATCTATAGCTTTGCTAGTAACATCATTGATATCAATGCCAGTTTATAGCCAATTTCCAAATATTTTAGGGATGTCATTATTAGGTGTAACTTTTTTAGTTATAGCTTTTATGCTTATAATATGGTTAGTTATTAGAATATTTAAAAATTAATAGATTTGGTTATGATATTAAGCAAGTAATATTTTTTATGATTTTAATATTATCTTGGATATATCTATTGACATGATTGTTATTTTCTGATATATTTAAACAGTAAAATGAAGTGGAATGCTTAAATTCTCACCTATAGAAAAGATAATTTTTATGGGTTTATATCAATAAATGTTTGTTTTGTATTGATGCGTAGATAGAGTATTCTGTCTGCGTTTTTTATTTTAATGATTTTTAATGGAGGTGCTTATTTATCAGCAACAAGGAACTTCAGATTAACGAACAAATTAGAGATAAAGAATTGCGAGTAATAGATTCTGATGGTGCGCAGCTTGGCATTATGTTTTTAAGTGATGCTTTGGAAAAAGCTGAACAAAAAAATCTTGATTTAGTCAAAATTGCTCCTCAGGCAAAGCCGCCGGTATGTAAGATTATTGATTATGGGAAGTATCGTTTTGAACAGGCTAAGCGTGAAAAAGAAGCGAAAAAAAATCAACGTATTATAGATGTTAAAGAGATAAGATTATCGTTAAGTATTGATATTAATGATTTTAATACTAAGGTTAATCATGCTATAAAATTTATAAAACATGGAGATAAGGTTAAAGTTTCGATAAGATTTAGAGGACGAGAGATGGGGCATCCAACAATTGGATATGAAATAATGGCTAAATTTTTAGATGCTATGTCTGAATATGCTAACTTAGAAAAAGCTGCAAAACTTGAAGGTCGCAATATGTTAATGTTCCTTGCACCGAAACCAAGTAAATAAATTTTAAGGAGGATTTATATTAATGCCTAAAATAAAAACACATAGTGGAGCTAAAAAGCGTTTTAAACTTTCTAAAAACGGAAAAGTTATACGTGCTCATGCGAATAAATCTCATATATTAAATAAGAAAACAACGAAACGTAAAAGGGTTTTGCGCCAAACAACAGTGGCTGATAAAACTAATGTTGTTCAGGTAAAGAGAATGATTCCTTATAAATAGAATATAAAAATTAACTGTGTAAAATTGGAGGATTAAATATGGCGCGTATAAAGGGTGCGATAACAACTCGTAAAAGAAGGAAAAAAACTTTAAAATTAGCTAAAGGTTATTGGGGTGCTAAGAGTAAACATTTTAAAATGGCTAAACAAGCTGTTATGAAATCGGGAAATTATGCTTATATTGGTCGTAAACATAGAAAGCGTGATTTTCGTCGTTTGTGGATAACACGTATTTCTGCAGCTTGTAGGATAAATGGAACTAATTATTCTAGTTTTATGAATGGGATTAAAAAAGCTAATATTGCTTTAAATAGAAAAATGCTTTCTGAAATAGCAATAGCTGATCCAGAGGCTTTTAAAGGATTAATAGAAAAAATCAAACTTGTAAAATAATTTATATTGCACTCGGTAACTTATTTCCGAGTGCTTGTTTTATAATTATAGAAATCTGCAATATCAGATTTGAATATAAGAAAACAATCTTTGTATTATAATTGTATAAAAATATGAGAGAGTTTGTGGTTATGTTGAAAAAAGTTTGTAGTAAAGAAAATAGTAGCATTAAAGAAGTTTTAAAATTATATTCTTCATCTAAAATGAGGAAAAAATACAATAAATTTGTTATAGAAGGAATCCGATTATGTGTGGATGCTATTAATAGTGAAATAGAAATATTGAATATTTTTTATACTATTGAAGCATTAGAAAAATATAATGAAAAAATGAACAAAATTTTTAATGTTTGTGAAAATAGAATATTAATCGATAATAACTTA
>CAYJNP010000110.1:0-2555 GCA_964371665.1 uncultured Eubacteriales bacterium
CTATTTTCATACTTTACTCCTTATATTTTATTACTTATTCCAAAATCATAATTTATTATAGTGCAATTGTACTTTATATGTTATGATTTGTCAATTGCATTTTTAAAAATTATTTCAAAAATAAAGAAAATAGGACATATTGCCCTATTTTATAATACCTTTTGTGTTACCTAAACTTAATTTATAATATTAATTTTTATAATAATCTCCTAATAATAACTTTAATGCTTCTTGAAGCTGATTATCGTTTTCAACATTCAACATTTTTTTATTTAATAAATCTTGATTTGAAATGCTCATATCTACAAATATATCAGGAGATACTGATAACCCTGTTAAAATATTTTCATTTAAAGTTATATAATGAGCAACTGGAACCATAAGTGCAGATCCATCTGACAATGGTACTACACTATTCTTTGTTGTTCGTCCTCTTGTATTTTCACCTATAATAGTAGCAACTTTAAAGTCTTTAACTGCAGATGCAAATATTTCTCCTGTTTGACTTGTATTCTCATTAGTTAAAAGAATATATTTAGATTCAAATGATTCCGGACCTGAAACATATAAAACTTGTTTATTTCCTTTTTTATCTATAGTACTCACTAAATTTCCTGCTGGCAATAAATAATCTAAAATTTTTGCTCCATATTCTATTTTACCACTAAAATTATTTCTAAGGTCAATTATATAAGTAGTTGCACCACTTTCTTTTAGCTGTTCAACAGAATTTTTGAATTTTTCTAAAATTTCACAATTAAAATCATATATAGATATATACCCAACACTATTTTCCAATAAACAATGCGATAAGCTATCCTCATTATATTTTCCACAAGTAACCGATAATTTTACTAATTCACCACTATTATTGTCAACATTTTTTCTAAAAACTTGAATATCAATGGTTTCGCCAGCTGATCCTGATAGCCTAATTAAAACTTCTTCATATTTCATTTTTTCAACATCTATATTACTAATCATCATAAGGATATCTCCTCTTTGTAATCCTGATGACTGTGCCGGAGATCCTTCTATTATATCTACAATTTCTAATTGATTTTTCCTATTTTTAATTATTGTTGCACCTGTTTTATAAGCTTTTTTAGATTCAATTGCTAAATATTTTTTATAAACTTCTGAATTCATATACATACTATAAGAATCAGTTAATCCATTTGTATATCCTACACATAAAGATTCTTGAAGCAAATTTTCATCAATAATTCCAATATAATCCTGCCTAATAGATTGATCTATAAGATTTAATTTACTATACATAGCTTGACGTTCATTTATTTCAGCAATTTTTTTATTAAAATTAGAAATAGCATTATTATATGCGATAGGATAAATCACTGCTGAAACTACAGCAATAAAAGATATAATAATACAAATCCATTTAGGACTTTTCAATTTTTTTAATAAATCTATTTTCATAAACTATCCTCATATACAATAGTTAAACCAGAAGAAATTCCAGTTTAACTGTTAAAATTTTATCAGCTTAATAGTGACTCATAGGATTATATATTTGTCCATCTTTTCGAGTTTCAAAGTGCAAATGAGGTCCTGTAGAATGCCCTGTACTTCCAATATACCCTATTACTTGTCCTTGTGAAACGTTTGATCCTATTGATACAGTAGCGCCACTCATATGAGCATAAAGAGTAAAATATCCATTTCCATGATCAATACCAAGATATGTGCCATATCCTCCTCCCCATCCACCTATACTACCACTTATTACTTTTCCATCAGCAACAGCTACAATAGGTTTTCCATAAATTCCAGATCCAGCAACATCAATTCCAGCATGTGCACGGCCCCCCCTTATAGGATCTACTTCACCATAATAAGATGAAATATATGTAAATCCAGCTACAGGCCAAACATATCCAGCAACTTTTGAGCTAGAAGTAGTAAAACTAAGCGAGCTGCTATAAGAAGAATTGCTTTGAGAAACTTCTAATTGCCTAGCTCTTTCAGCTTCTTCCTTAGCTATCCTTTCTGCTTCTAATTCTTCATAATAAGCTGTTATTTCAGAATTTATATTTTGAAGTTCAGCATCATTTTCGTCAATTTGGTCAAGAACTCTTCTTTGTTCAACTCCTAACTGTTCAAGAATTCTTTGTTGTTCAGAAACTAAACCGGTTAATTCATTTTGTTTCAATTCAAGAGCCGACTTATTAACTTGTAGTTCTCTTAAATTTTCTTCTAATCGAATTTTTTCATCAGCTAAATTATTTTTATCGTTAGTTAGAGTTTCTATTAAAGATTGATCATGTTCTCTAATACTCTTTATTATTTCCGTTTTATCTAAAAAATCAGTAAAATTTTTTGCTTTAAGAATAATATCTAAAGTTTTAGTATCTCCAGCTATGTATATTGATTTTAATCTTTGTTTTAATTTTTCAAAATTAATAGTAATACTCTCTTCTAAATCTGCAATTCGCATTTCTAAATCAGCAACTTGATTATTAATAGCTGTCATTTGTTCATTAAATCCATCTATTTGATCTTCCACTACCTCAATTTGCATTGACAAAGTTTCG
>CAYJNP010000111.1:0-2553 GCA_964371665.1 uncultured Eubacteriales bacterium
GAAAAATATGTAGAGGTCCTTTTTTCAGGCATAAACTGAGCACAAGTTAGTTTAACCCCTATTTCTTTGCAATTCTTAACGATACGATCACCATAATCATCATTTCCTAAAACAGTAAGCAGCTCTACATTTATTCCTAAATCGCATACAGTTTCAGCAATATTTCTTGCCGCACCACCAAGAGTCATAGTTATACTTCCAGGAATAGACCCACTCTCAGATAATTCTTGAGAAGATCTTCCAACCATGTCAACAGTTGCTCCACCCACAACACATATATATTTCTCTCCTCTCAATATGTATTGTCTTCCAATAATTCTTCCCTTTCTCATCAAATTAGAAATATGTACCCCAACTGATGCTCTAGTAATATTAGCACGATTGGCTATTTCTTGCTGAGATATCATAGGATTTTCTCTAATCCAGGATAAAATCTGAGCTTCTCTTTTTGTCATAATTTCACCTCTTAATTAAATATATTTTTATATTTATCAGCTACATAATACATTTTATAATTGCAAATGTCAATATATTACAAAAATTTGACCTTACATATTAGATAAATTTAAAAATAAATATTTATTTATATTATAAACACCAGTTTTTAAATAAAATGTAAAATACGACTAAAATAGTATATGTAATTATCATTTGAAGTTAATATATGTGTATTTTGACGTTTTTTGTAATATTACCTTGATTTTTACAAATTTAACTTTTATAATGTGCTTAAATTTTTATAAAAAAGGAGATGTTTTTAGTGAAAAGGATATATTCTTTTTTCCTAATATTTATTTCATTATTATTAGTTGTAGCAAATATATTTATTTCATCAAAATCAAATATATCTGGTTTTAATATTGAAAAATTAAGTGAGGATAGTGCTATTATTCACTATGACAATTGTTTAAATCCAACTCCTGATCTACTATTTGTTAAAGAAAAGATGGAAAATGAATTTAATTATAAAATTTTAGATAATAAAACAAAGAAAGAACATTTTAATTTCAAAACAAATCAAAATATTTCTTTCGAAAATACTCATTCATTCAATAATATTAATTGTAATAATTGTGCTTTAGCGTGGGCTATTTTTCACGCTATTAAACACCATCGAAACCCTGCAGCAGAAATAGGTAATTTATTTGGAGCAGGAATAGCTGTTGCTGTTGAAGGTACATTACCCGCAATAATTTCTCTTATTGCTAGTGAGGGTATATTATCTATACCTGCCGTTATAGGTTTATTATCTGGCTTAGAAGCTGTAATTGTAGCATTAGGAGTGGGTGGAATTGCTTAAATATAAATCTCTAATATATAATACATACAATAAAAAAATTTTTTCATCTGCTAATTTATCCATTCTGGTTGGATGGATTTCTGCTGTATTTACATATTTATATATTTCACGTGAGCTAATTATAGAATTTCCACAATTTTCAATTGTATGTTTAGGAACAATGGTTATATGTTTCGGAATATACTTGTATCTAAAATTTCCTATTTTTATTATACCAAGTCCCGTAGAAAATTTTGATGAAAATTTATATGACAATGTATATGTTCGAAATGTAAACTGGTTTGGACGTTTGTTTTTTTCATTGTTTACTCCAGAATCTAGTCAATTTGTAAGTTTTTTTTCTGAAACTACATTAACTCTATTTACTAAAGGGCGAATTTGTAAATTTATATGTGTAAATAAAAATGTTAAATTTATTCATAGAGTTTTTGATGTTTTATTGATGATTGTACTCACACCTATACTTTGTATGTTTATAATTGCATTTTTATTTGCCAAATGGTA
The DNA here is from genome assembly GCA_964371665.1 of uncultured Eubacteriales bacterium. Lineage (GTDB taxonomy): Bacteria > Bacillota > Clostridia > Oscillospirales > Acutalibacteraceae > CAYJNP01. The sequence goes on from CAYJNP010000111.1 coordinate 1,805, forward strand.
TTTTAGCATATTTATATATTTAATTTATTTAATTTTTATATTTCGTAAACATATAATTTTATATATTTTTAGTGTAAATGCAAATATCTATAATAATTTAAAAATAAATATTATATTTCCATGGGTTATGCCTAAGTTTCCCATATATAAATATTATGGATTTGCTGAACCATTTACTAAAACTATTCTAATTTCTGAGGATACTTTTAGATTAAACCCTATAATTAAAGATTATGTTCTTGCTCATGAAAAAGGTCATCTTGATGATCGTAAAAATATTTTTGTTAAGATATTTATATCTGTCATTATAGGAATTTGGTTATCATTTGCCCCTTATTTTTTTTACAAAACTAATGCACTGCTTGTTTGGTTACCATTAACTGTATACATTATTTATAATATTACAATTGGATATTATATAAATCTAAAATCAGAACTATTTGCAGATAAAGTAGCAATAAAATCTATAGGTAAAGAAAATGTATTGGAAGCACTAAATACAATTAAAAAATTTAATCATGAGGATGACCGTTTTTTATTAGTTAAATTATTTTTTAGATATGTTCCCATAGAACGGAGGATACGGTTTGTAAATGAATATTCTGAAAACGAAATTTAATTATTTTTTTATTATCAATTTATTGGTTCTATTATCATTCATGTTGTCATTTACTATTTCTTATTTTAGTTTCAGATATGATTCTTCCTCGATCGAAGATGTATCTCATGTTAATATAAATGATATCGCT
>CAYJNP010000112.1:0-2522 GCA_964371665.1 uncultured Eubacteriales bacterium
CTAAAATCATAGATGCAATTCCTACAGTTTCTGTATTCATATAATTAATATATCCATCTTTTACAGCCATAAGTCCTTTTGCAATTTTTGCTTTTAATAATTTATTATTATCTTCTATTACTTCAACATCTCCACCTTGAGCTATAACCATTTGCTTAAATTTTTTAAAAGCTTCCCCACTATTCAACGCATTTTTAGACATATTATAACATTCTTCTAATGTTCCTTTTTCTGCTAAATATAACATATTTGCTGATAAATCCAAACTTATACTGATTAAATCATTAGGCCCTTTGCCTCTCAATACATCGCACACTTCTGAAATTTCTAATCCATTTCCTATTGATTTCCCCAATGGTCTATTCATATCTGTTATTAATGCTATCGTCTTTTTTCCAACACATTCTCCTATATTAACCATTGTTTGTGCTAATTTAATTGCTTGTTCAATTGTCTTCATAAATGCTCCGTCACCCATTTTTACATCTAAAAGAATGCAATCTGATCCTGAAGCAATTTTTTTACTCATAATACTAGCTGCAATTAATGGAATACTTTCAACTGTTGCAGTTACATCTCTTAAAGCATATATTTTTTTATCTGCAGGAACTATATTTCCACTTTGACCTATAACTGCTGCACCTATTGTTTTAACTATATGAAAAAACTCTTCTCTATTCATTTGAGTCTTCATACCAGAAATAGATTCCATTTTATCTATAGTTCCACCTGTATGTCCAAGTCCTCTTCCAGACATTTTTGCAACAGGTATCCCACAAGATGCAACTATTGCTGAAATTATAAATGTTGTCTTATCTCCTACTCCTCCGGTACTATGTTTATCTACTTTTATTCCAGGTATACACGATAAATCTATAATATCTCCTGATTTGGCCATAGCTAAGGTTAAATATGAGGTTTCTTCATCATTCATTCCTTTTAAATATATAGCCATTAAAAACGATGCCGCCTGATAATCTGGTATATTTCCATTAGTGTATCCCGAAACAAAAAAATTTATTTCATCTTTTGATAATTCATAACCATCTCTTTTTTTGGCAATTATATCGAACATTCTCATATTTATTTCCTCTTAAATGTTGTATTTGTGTTATTTAAAATCTTTATTATTTGGCTAGTTCCTAATCTATCAGCACCTAAAAATATAAATTTCTGAGCATCTTCTAATGTTTTAATTCCTCCAGCTGCTTTTATTTTAATATCTTTTCCTAAATATTTTCTAAAAAGAGAAATATCTTCAAATGCAGCTCCAAATTTTGAAAATCCTGTTGACGTTTTTATAAAATCTGCTCCTGATTTAGTTACTATATCACACATTTTTATTTTTTCTTCGTTAGTTAAAAGACATGTTTCTATTATAACTTTTAATATTTTTGATTTGCAAATTTTTTTAATTTCACTGATTTCTCTCTCAATTTCATCAAAAAAACTATCTTTTAAATTACCTATATTTATTACCATATCTATTTCATCTGCACCATTAGATATTGCATCTTTAGCTTCAAATAATTTTGTTTCTATCGTACTATATCCTGTAGGAAAGCCAATAACAGTACATATCTTTAATCTATCTAAAACATATTTTTTAACTTTATATACATAAGACGCAGGTATACAAACAGATGCAACACCATATTAAATACCATCATCACATATTGATTTTATATCACTCCATCTTGCATTCTGTGCAAGCAATGTATGATCCACTGCACTAAGTATTTTATTTAAATCCATGCCTATCTCCTTATTTTTATATAAATAAAATAATTACCCTTTTTGCAAATTGGGCAAATAAAGGTAATTAAAAATCACTACCGACTTCCTTTTCGATAAGGCTTTCCATTTGCTTTTGGAGCAACAGACTTTCCAACAAACAATATTAAAATAATAATTGTAAGTACATATGGAAACATTGCTAATATTTCTGAAGGAATTGTAAATCTTCCTTCCCCTAATACTATTGTCATTGCCTGAGCAAAGCCAAATAATAAACATGCCCCATACGCACCAAAAGGTGTCCATTTTCCAAATATAACTGCTGCTAAGGATATAAAACCCTGTCCGCTAATCGCAGTTTGAGAAAATTGTGATATCACTGCTAAAGTTACAACCGCTCCACCTATTCCAGAAAAAATCCCAGAAAAAATCACTGAAAAATATTGTATTAATGATACACTTACACCTAATGTATCAACAGCTGCAGGATGTTCTCCAACTGCTCTAATTCTTAATCCCCATTTTGTCTTATATAAAATAAACCATAATAATATAACTAATAATAATGCTAATACTACACTTATCTCAACATTTAATCCTGAAAAAAAGGGATTAGATATATCTTCATTTCCAAAAATCTTAGGAAGCTTATTCTCTAATGGATATGTTTGAGTTGCTCCATCAAAAAATTTTCTAGATAAAAATAAAGCTATTCCAGGTCCAATTAAATTAATTGCTATTCCAGCTATAGTAGTTTACAACCTTTTAAATAAAAAAATAGAAGA
>CAYJNP010000113.1:0-2496 GCA_964371665.1 uncultured Eubacteriales bacterium
AATTTACAACGACACAAAACAAAAAATAAATCCAATTCGGAAGGAACAACAACACCTTTTTTTCGATATTCAATTAATTCTGGGGTAAAATAATTTATTCCCGGAGATCTCAATATAATATCAACATCTAAATTTTTGAGATAATCTTTGCCAAGTTTTAATTTAATATTTTTATTGGTTATCTTGTTTAGGATGTTTTTTAATTTATCTTCATTTCTAGAATCACAAATAATAATATTAGCATTATATTTTTGGAATAAATTTAACAAAGAAAAATTAGTTTTTCCTATTCCACATAAAGCAATAGTTTTATTGTGAAATTTAGACAAAAAACGATGATAATTAGAATTCATTCTTGAAACTCCTTGCATTTATTTTACTCTAAATATCCATTGACTATGTTTTTATTATATGATATTATACTTTACAAGGAAACATTTTGTCTATTGTTTTCATTAAGATTCTAAAAAGGAGTGAAAAATTATGTTTAAAAAAATTTTTGGGCTAATTATTTCTTTAGGATTAATGTTATTTATGGTTATCCCAACGTTTGCTGCAACAAGTAATGATGTTATTACTGCTTTAGAAAATGGTGTCACCCTATCCACTGGAGAAAAAATATATCCATCTGTAACAAATATTACTGCTGCTAGAAATTATTTAGCAAGTGCTAGTCTTTCTTCTTCAGAATTAGATTCTATTTTGGCAGATATTAACACCGTTAAAACAGAAGCTACTACTTCGGCTAGTTTTGATGAATTGTCCAAAAAAGCAACAGTGATTTCTGCTGTTAATAATGCAGCTAAAGTAGCTAAGTTGAATATTTCTATTAAAGATGGATCAGCTATTATTACAGATAATAGTGGTATCACTATTGTAACTGTTGGTAATTCTAGTTTTGTTATTGGAACAAAGCCTGATTATTCATCTGTAAGCGGTTCTGGATTAGCTACATCTGATGCTATAAAACAAACAGGTGGAGTATCAGATTTTAACAATGCTATAATTATTGTAACTGTGTTTTCTATAATTCTTGCATTTGCAGGATATGCTGTTTATAAGTTTAAACTAATTAGGGAATAATTTATATGAATAGAAAAAAATTTATTAATCCTTTTGGGAAGAATTTTATAATTCTTCCTTTAGTTTTTGTAATAATTAATATTTTTATTTTTAGTTTTGTTATGTGGCCAATATTAAAACCAACTTTTTTAGTTTTTGATATGTTTTTTTTGCCTGAAACTATATCAGAAAATAATAAAGTTATTTATGATCCTAGCATTGTTGTTCCGAAAGAAGGAACTATTAATCTTAGTGATCTTAAATTTCCAGCATTAGGAGATCAATTTGGAAAAATCACAGTACAAGGGACTGGAATCCAAGATGTTGACCTTTATTTTGGCGATAGTCAATCTAATATGAGACATGGTGCAGGTGTATATAATGGTAGTAAAATTCCTGGTGGAGGGGGTACTACTCTAATTTCTGCACATAATACTACACATTTTTTTGATCTTCAATACGCTAAAGTTAATGGTGTTGTTAATATTAATACTAATTATGGAAATTATGTTTATAAAATTACTACTGTGAAGCCTGCAGAACATAACGATGCGTCTGCCTATTCTTTATCTAACACTGAAGATGGCTTAATACTTTACACTTGCTATCCTTTTGACCGCTTAGGATTTAAAACTCAAAGATATTTTGTACGTGCAGAATATGTATCTGGTCCTAAAATTATTTATGATAAGTAAAGGAGATATATGTGATATTCATGAATAAACAAAATATGAAAAAAATAATTTCTTCTTTGCTTTCTTTTTTAGTATCATCTTTATCTGTTTTTTTAATTTTTTGTATAACTTTTAAATTCACTATTTTAAATCCTAATTTTATGCTAAAAGCTATTGATAAAAGTGGATTTTGTGAAAATATAAAAATAGAAGCAGAGGAACAATTTTCATCTTATGGTGATGCTAGTGGATTTACGGGGAATTTTTTTGATAATATTATAGATATAAATATTGTTAAAGCTGATGCTGAAAATATGGTTAATAATTTATATTATCCTAATAATTTGAAAAATATTGGACAAGATCTATACAATAGTCTTTATAATTCTTTTGTAAATGAAGCTCATAGAAGAAACGTAGTTATTTCCTCAGAATTAGAGGATTCACTTAAAATGTTGGCATCAGCTTGTGTTGATTCTTATAAATCTATGCTTCAAATTCCTTTTAGCGGACAAGTATCATTTTTATTAAATAAATTTTTAAATCCAATTAATATGGCTATATTAGCTTTGATTCTCATGATTTTGATCATTAGTGTTTTGATACATTTAATATCTAAATGGAGAACTTTCAGATATTATATATATGCTTTAAATAGTTTATTTTTAACGGTAATATTTATTCCGATACTATATTTCGGTTGGGGTAATATGGATAAATTAGGAGTACCTAGTGAATCACTTAGAAATTTTATTATTTT
>CAYJNP010000114.1:0-2492 GCA_964371665.1 uncultured Eubacteriales bacterium
TGAAAGATGGTGGGGAGTACTCCCCGCCATCACAATGCGTACGGAAAAGACGGCGAGCTAGGCCCGCCCGGGAAATTTTATCAAAAAAAAAATCTTCTCATTGGCATCATTTTGGAAAAATTGCTATGCTTGGAAATTATTTAATAATGATGTTTTATACTACTATAGGAGGATGGGTTTTAAGATATCTTATTATTATGGTTAAGGGTGATTTTGTAGGGCTTAATCCTGAACAAGTTAATACAGTATTTTCAAATGTACAGTCAAATGCATACGAATCTGTATTATGGATGATAATATCAATATCTTTAGGTTTTGGGGTTTGCTTATTAGGATTAAAAAATGGTGTAGAGAAAACAACTAAAATTATGATGTCTGCATTATTTATTATAATGGGAAGTTTGGCAATTAAATCTATTTTGTTGGATGGTGCTTCAGAGGGATTGAGATTTTATTTAATTCCTAATTTTAATATAATAAAAGAACAAGGAATATTTAATGTAATTTGTGAAGCTATGGCTCAGGCTTTTTTTACTCTTAGTTTGGGGATAGGGTCAATGACTGTTTTTGGCAGTTATTTAGATAATAACAGAAGCCTTACAGGAGAAGCCTTGAATATTACAGTGTTGGATACACTGGTGGCTTTAATATCGGGGCTTATAATATTTCCAGCGTGTTCTGCTTTTGGTGTGGATGTTAGTGTTGGTCCTAAATTAGTTTTTGTAACTCTTCCAAATATATTTAATGTAATGGAAATGGGAAGAATATGGGGAACATTATTTTTTGTGTTTATGTTTTTTGCTGTAATGTCAACAATTATAGCTGTTTTTGAAAATATTGTAGCATTTGGAATAGATTTATTTAAATGGACGAGAAGAAAAAGTGTTATTATAAGTATGATAATGTTAGTATTTTTATCTTTACCGTGTGTGTTAGGGTTTAATGTTTTAAGTTTTATAAAACCCTTTGGAGAGGGTTCAACAATATTAGATTTAGAAGATTTTATAGTGAGTTATAATATTTTACCAGTAGGATGTTTAGCATATGTTTTATTTTGTACTACTAAATATGGTTGGGGATATGGAAATTTTATAGAAGAAGCGAATAAAGGGAAAGGGTTAAAATTTTCTAAAAAATTAAAATTATATTGTAATATAGTTTTACCTTTGCTTATTTTATTTATATTAGTTAGTGGTTATATAGAAAAATTTTTATAAAAGTAATTATTTTTAAAAAATAAGCATATATTTTTTGAAAGTGACTTAACAGGAGCTGACATATTTATGCTTATTTTTTCGTTGAAAATATCTAAAAAAAAAATATTTGTATTTTTAATCTTAATTAGTATAATTTTAGTAATATCTATTAAGTTATTATTAAAAGGGTTTCTATTGTCTCAGACTTGTATTGAACCTGAATGTTCATGTAAAGTGGAAAATAAAGATAATATGGTAGAATTTTTAAATAGATTTGGTTGGGAGGTAACTAAAGATCCAATTGAAATTTCAGATATAATGATTCCGGAGGTTTTTAATGATACCTATGAAAATTACAATAAAATTCAAAAAGAACAAGGATTAGATTTAAAAAAATATCAGGGAAAAGAAGGAAAAAGATATTCTTTTGAAGTTGTTAATTATGAGAATAAATTAAATGGAGTTAGAGCAAATTTAATTGTTTTAGAAAATCAAATAATTGGTGCTGATATATCTAATGTAGAATTAGATGGATTTATGCATGGATTAGAAAAAAATCAGTAGCAAAAAATTTTATTTAAATAGATAACGGAAGTAAATAATATGAAAGAAAAATTATTAGTAAAAAATTTATTAAATTTAGAAAAAACAATATCAAAAAATTTATTTATAGGTGTTGATTATCCTTTTGAGATTATTACAAAAATATCTGAATTTATAACTGAATTTGGAAATACTTTAAGTGAGAAAGAATATAAAAAATTAGGACAGGATATATGGATATCAAGAGAAGCTGAAGTATATGATAGTGCATTTATAAAAGGACCAACTATTATATGTTCAGGTGCTCAAGTTAGGCATTGTGCATTTATTCGTGGAAACACTATTATTGGAAAAAATTCAGTTGTAGGAAATTCAACTGAATTAAAAAACGCTATACTTTTTGATAGCACACAAGTGCCGCACTACAATTATGTTGGAGATTCTATTTTAGGATATAAAGCTCATATGGGAGCAGGTTCGATTACTTCTAATGTTAAATCTAATAAAAGTTTAGTAAAAATTAAATATAATAATATTGAAATAAATACTAGCTTAAGGAAACTAGGTTCGATATTAGGAGATTATGTAGAAGTAGGATGTAACTCTGTTTTAAACCCAGGAGTAATTATTGGAAGAAATACTGATATTTATCCTTTATCTATGGTTAGAGGTTTTATTTCAGAAAATTCTATTTATAAGACTCAGAGCAATATTATTAAAAAATATAAATTATAATTATTAAAACTTTAATAA
>CAYJNP010000115.1:0-2490 GCA_964371665.1 uncultured Eubacteriales bacterium
GAACCACAGGAAATTTAAATATTCCAATGGCCCTCTTTTTATAAATAATATATTTATAATTAAATTACTTTTTATCGATCAACCTAAATTGTATTTTAATTATATACCTTATTCAATCAATTGTCTACTAATATTTATTACAATAAACTTCCAATATAAAGAAAAAATTATATAACAACTACCCAAATAAAAAGCCAAATTTACGGTTTAAAATGTAAATCTGACTTTTAAATAAATCCTAAATAAGCTTTTTACAATATAAAAACTAACGTTATCATATTGTTATTTCTAAAGTACCTCTTCATTTAGAACATTATTTATTTACATTGTCTTTAAATGACTTACCAGGCTTAAACGATGGCACATTTGAAGCAGGAATTAATATTTCTTTTCCAGTTCTAGGATCTCTCCCTTTTCTCTCATTTCTGCTCCTAAGTTCAAATGTTCCAAAACCAATTAATTGTACTTTATCATTTTTTCTAACAGTTTCTGTAATTGAATCGATAAATGCTGCTAATGTTTTTTCAGCATCTTTTTTTGTTAATCCACTTTTTTCTGAAATTGAAGAAATCAATTCACTTTTATTCATAAATATACCCCTCCTAAAATATTGACATCCTAGAAACATAGTTTACAATTTTAGCAAAAACATTCTATATAACATAAATTTCTAAAAAATCAAAACTATATTTAATACAAAACAGTGTTATTTTATCTTATAATTTTAAATTTTGCAAGCACTTTTATTATTTTATTTCCCTTAGGTAACATTCTTATTTCTGATTCATTTAATGTTCTTAATAAAAATATAAAAATTATATACACCAAAGCTGAAATTATTATAGCAAATATTGTAGACAATCTTAATGGGAAAAATTCAGATATAAATCTATTTGAAAAATAAGCAGTGCTAGCACAAATAATTGACGCTATTAACGGTTTTAAAATTATGGTTGCTAAATTAAACGAAATTTTTGTTTGCTTAGATAATAAATACATCGCCGTGATTGTGACAAAACTATAACAAAAAATTGTTCCTGCTCCTGCTCCCTGTATATTAATCTCTGGTATACCTACAAGAATATAATTAAAACCTATCTTCATAATCACTCCTATACTTAATAGTTTTACAGGCAAATCTATTCTTCCTATTGCTTGAAGCATACTGCAAATAGGTGTACTCATAGCAGCAAATATTCCACCTATTCCTAAAAGAGTCAATACATTAGCCGCAATATTTACACCTTCCTGTGCTTCATTTCCACCATAAGCTAAATTCATTATTGGATAAGCTAATGCGATCATTCCTAGTCCTGCTGGTATTGTAAAAATAGTAGTAAGTTTTATAACTGATTCTATACTTTCTTTAATCTCCTTTTTATCTCTGCTTATCCATGCCGTTGTTACAGATGGTAACGCACTAATTCCAAATGCTTGTGTAACTGTTGGAATTAACATCATAATTGTCGTAGCAATTCCCAAACAACCGTATAAATAAATATGAACTTCATTTTTTTCTATTATTGATGCCGGGATAAGACTTTGGTATTGATTTAATAAAATTTGTGATTTATATGGTATATTCATAATATATTCAATTCTTCTCATAACTAAGGTAACATCTATAAAAGTAGCTGCATTCATAATTACAGCTCCTAACCCTATCGGAGCTGAAATTCTTACTATTTGTTTTATTATCATCTTATACGATGAAGGATAAGGTGAATTAATTAAATCTCTATTTGTTATTCCATCTCCTTTTATTTTATATCTAATAAACATATATATATATGCAATAAATGTTCCTATCGGAATTGCAAGTATCGCTCCAGCTGCAGAAAAAGGAACAATTATCGACATTGCTTCTTCTTTATTTTTGCAAATATTTCCAAACACAGTCGAATTTTTTGAAAATTCAGTCATCCCCTTGAAAACAACACCATATGCTAAACTTAAACCTAATATGAATTTTACTAAAGACTCTATAAATTCTGAAATAGCTGTTGGAAACATGTCTCTTAGCCCTTCATAATATCCCCTATATATTGAAACTAAACAAGCAAACAAAATTGTAGGCGCAAGTGCATACATAGCATATTTGCAGTCGGGCGCTTTAACTACATTGCTAGTGTAAAAAGGTATAACCAATACCATAATTAAAAATCCAATTGTTCCTGTTAACAAAAATAATGGAATTGATGCTTTATGAGTTTTTCTAACATCTCTATATATTTTTTTAGCCATATTTTCTGATACTATTTTAGAAATAGCAATAGGGAATCCTGCTGTAGCTAAAGCATACAAAGGAGAATATAATTCATAAGCTGCGCCATAATACCCCATACCAACAGGTCCAATAAGCCTTGCTAAGGGTATTTTAAATAATGCTCCTAAAATTTTTCCTATCGCCATGCTTATTGTTAATATAATTGCACCATTTGCAAAAGATTGATTTGCTATGGTTTTTTTTTTCACTAAAACACATCCTAT
>CAYJNP010000116.1:0-2490 GCA_964371665.1 uncultured Eubacteriales bacterium
AACAGCATAAATCTAAGGCTTCTTTTTCTGAATTTAAGTAATTAATAATAACGTTATACCCAGATTCAGCAAATAAAATAGCTGTTTCCCTTCCTATTCCTTGGGATGCTCCTGTAATTAAAATCGTTTTATTCCTCATTACTACTTAATACCTTTACTATTTCGCCAACAAACATTTTATGATGATCGTTTTTATAATATAAGCTATCAATTTTATTGTCAATAAAACAAGATGGATCAATATATTGACAATAAATTTTTTTGCATATAATGACCAACCGTGATTCTTTAAAATACGGAGTGTCTTGGTCAAATACAGGAGTAAAGCCACTTTCTTTAATTTTATTAAAATTTATTCCAGATTTTTTCCCCAACATTTCTAATGAATTTTTATATTTATAATTAAAAAATGATAATGTTTAGTATTCTTGTTTTTCTATAAACTCAAATGTATATCGGGTAGGCCTAATGAATGAAAATGTAACATTTTTATTCCATAACACCCCAAATGCGCCCCAACTTGCTGTCATGGTATTAAATTTCTCTTTTGTCCCTGCAGTTATTAGCATCCATTCATTACCTATTAAATTAAATATATTTTCTGAAATACTATCAGCCTTTATTTCTATAAACGACACAATATCCCTCCAAATATTTTAATATTATTTAATAAAATCTATTTTTTCTATAAATATTTATACTACTCCTTGAGCTATCATTGTATCAGCCACTTTTACAAAACCTGATATATTAGCACCTATTACATAATTTTGATCAAATCCATATTCCATTGAAGCTTTAGAAATTTGATTATATATATTTTTCATAATATTTTTAAGTTTTTCATTAACTTTTTCAAAACTCCAATATGTTCTTATACTATTTTGACTCATTTCTAAGGCAGAAACTGCTACTCCGCCTGCATTTGCCGCTTTTCCAGGAATAAATAAAACACCATTTTTAATGAATAATTCTGTCGCACCTATAGTTGTTGGCATATTTGCTCCTTCTGCAACTGCAATTACTTTATTTTCAACAAGATTTTGAGCAGCTTCAACAGAAAGTTCATTTTGAGTTGCACAAGGCAACGCTATATCACAAGCAACCGTCCATAAAAATTTCCCCTCAGTATATAAGGCATCTGAACGATATTTGGTATATTCAACCAAACTAGTTCTTTTAACTTCTTTAATTTCTTTTATAGCTTCTAAATCTATCCCATTTTTATCATACACCCAACCACTAGAATCAGACATAGTTAAAACCTTTGCACCTAAATCAATTGCTTTTTGCACTGCATAAATAGCTACATTTCCTGAACCAGAAACACAAATAGACATTCCTTTTATATCTTTTTTATGTTTCCTTAACATCTCATCTGTGATATATAAAAGCCCATAACCTGTTGCTTCTTTTCTAACAAGAGATCCTCCAAAATTTAATCCCTTTCCAGTAAATACTCCATCATAAATATTTCTAATTCTCTTATATTGACCAAACATATATCCTATTTCTCTTGCTCCAACACCAATATCTCCTGCTGGAACATCAGTGTCTGGTCCAATATATCGATAAAGCTCAGCTATGAAACTTTGGCAAAAATTCATTATTTCTCTATCACTTTTTCCTTTAGGATCAAAATCAGAGCCTCCCTTCCCTCCTCCTATCGGCATTCCTGTTAACGCATTTTTGAAAATCTGCTCAAATCCTAAAAATTTTATTATTCCTAAATTTACAGAAGGATGAAATCGCAATCCTCCTTTATATGGACCTATTGCATTGTTAAATTGTACTCTATACCCACGATTCACTCGTGTTTTTCCGGTATCATCTAACCATGAAACTCTAAATTTTATTTGTCTGTCAGGTTCAGTTATTCTTTCTAATATGTTATGATCTTCATATTGACGATTCTTTTTAATTACTGGTTCTAAAGACATAAGAACTTCTGTTACAGATTGTATAAACTCAGATTCATTTGGATTATTTATTATTATCTTATTTAACTGTTCTTTTATATAAGACATTAAATCTCCTCCTAAAACTCAAATTAAGATATTATGTTTAAGCAAATTTATAAAAATTATGTTACACTCATTAACTAAATCAAATAATATATTTTTGCTACAAAACTTAAACATTACAGTTTAATAATGCTATACATAAAAATCATATTTAAAATATTTAAAATATATTCATAAAAATTTAGAATTTAAAATCTAAAAATATTAAAATATTTTGAAGTTAACACAAAATATATAATTTTTTATAATTTAATTTTACCATGATTTGTTTTTTTAAATATAATAAGTTTACTTAAAATATAATTTATTAAAATTACAAATATATTTATAAAAATTTTAGAAAAATTAAAATTAATATAAAATACATTAACTAATAAAAACATTCCCAATAAATCTAAAACTAGAGATGCTAATCTTGCAATAATAAATGTAAATATTTCATATAAAACTACCTTAGATTTAAAAC
>CAYJNP010000117.1:0-1164 GCA_964371665.1 uncultured Eubacteriales bacterium
GTAGGAATTAAACGTTGTTTAATAATTGATGGAAATGTTGGGGATGTTTATATTGGAAAAAAACAAAATGAAGGGAAGCCTAAAATATTAAATCTTGAATCTAAAAATATATTTATTTTAGAAGAAAATAATTATAAAAATATTATATTTTGGGATAGAATTAGTGGAACAAAAGATAATTTAAATAATTTAAAAATAGTTGAAGAAATTGAAATTGAGGGGGATGCTTACGAAGAAGAGGAAGACAGTAGAGAAGATCTAAATAATAATCTTTCACAAAACTGTAAAGAACCAAAAGAATTTTTTAATATTATTGAAAAAAATTTAAAAGACAAAACTAAGCCAGTTGCTTTTATTTTAAATTGGTCAGACTATTTATTTAGTACAGGGGGATCTTTAAGTCCAGACGATAGAGAAAATTTAACTTTATTAGGAAAAGCTATACGTGATGACAAAACGAATGAATATATTATGAACACTAATGAAAGCGTAGTTATAATTATTACTAACAAATTATCTTCTATTCCTATTTCTCTTTATCAAGGAAATCTAGAAGTAAGTTGTATAAATATTCCTAAGCCAGATAGATTAGAAAGAGAAGAGTTGTTAGAGAGAATTAGTGAAGAATTTGTTATAAATTTAGATAGACAAGAGTCTCTAATGTATAGTGATAAAAAAAATCAATACATTGATATGCTTGATGATTTTTCAAATAAAGAAATAATTCAAATGGCTAAACTATCTAAGAAACTTGCAAGCAATCAAGAAAAATCATTAACTTTTGATAAACTATTTCTGCTTTTTAAATACGGTGAAAAAGATAACCCTTGGGAAAAGTTAAATTATGGAGAATTAAAAAAAATAAAAAAAATTTTAGGTGAAAAAGTAATAGGGCAAGATGAAGCGATTGCAAGAATAGAGGAAGTTGTTGTAAAAGCTTATATGGGGCTTACAGGACTTCACAAAGAATCTAGTCGCTCAATGCCTAAGGGAGTTTTATTTTTTGTAGGGCCAACAGGAGTTGGGAAAACAGCTCTTTCAAAGGCTCTTGCTAGTTTTTTGTTTGGAGATGAGCAAGCTTGTATAAGATTTGATATGAGTGAGTATTCACAAGAGAATAGTGATCAAAAACTAATAGGAGCTCCTCCAGGATATGTGGGATAT
>CAYJNP010000117.1:1174-2464 GCA_964371665.1 uncultured Eubacteriales bacterium
GTGGACAACTAACCAATGCAATTAGGGAAAAACCTTTTAGTATAATATTATTTGATGAAATAGAAAAGGCAGCTCAACATAATCCAAGAATTTTAGATATATTTTTACAAATCTTAGAAGATGGAAGACTTACAGATAGTAGGGGAGAAACAGTTTATTTTAGTGAAAGTATAATTATATTTACTTCAAATATAGGGGCAAGTGAAGTGGTAAATAGTAATGAATCAGGAAAAGAGTTTATTGAGAAAGTGAAGAATTACTTTAATAAAGAGTTAAAACGTCCTGAGTTACTAGGGCGTATAGGATATAACAACATAGTTCCATTTAATTTTATAACAGATAGTTCATTAACTAAAGCAATTGCTGAATCAAAATTAAAACCTATTTGTAAAGGAATAAAAGAAAAATATAAATTGGATTTAGAATTTGAAAATATTTCTGAATTGATTGAATTTATTTTAAAATCTTCTGATATGAATAAAGGAGGAAGAGATATATTAAATGCTATAAATGATATATTATTGGATAAATTGGCATTGTTTCTTTTTGAACATAAATATGAATTAAAAGATTTTAGAGATTCAAAAATAGTAGTTTTTGTTAATAAAAATGAAGATAAACTGGAGTTTAGTTTTGGTTCAATTTAATGTTAATGATATAAATTTATGTACGGAATATGAAGGACCAAATAAAAGAGTAGCAATTTGGTTTCAAGGATGCAATATTTGCTGTGAAGGATGTTGTAACCCAGAACTTCAACCTTTAATAATAAAAAATATTCTTTCATTAGAAAAGCTAATTGAAATAATTAAAGAAAGCCAAGCTAACTTTGAAGTAGAGGGAGTAACTTTTTTAGGTGGAGAGCCTACTCTTCAATTGGGACTTGGTAAGCTGGCAGAGGAAATACAAAATATAGGAATGGGAGTGATTTTATTCACAGGTAAAAATTTAGAAGAGTTAGAGGATAGATTAGTAAAATTTTGTGACATTATAGTTGATGAACCTTTTAATATAAAGGAAATAGAAACTGAAAGAAATCTAGTAGGCTCTAAAAATCAAAGAATTCATTATATAACAAATAGATATAAAAATATGAAAAATTGGTTTGACATAAAAAGAGAAAAAGTTGTAAAAATAGATGTTGGAGAAAACATCATAATAACAGGAGATGTAATAGACTAATAAATTATAAAAGGAGAAAATTTAATGGATGCAAGAAAAGAATTTGTTAATATGATTAATTCTTTAGAAAATATTGCTACTAAAAATCTGATTAATGATAATTTGAAT
>CAYJNP010000118.1:0-2424 GCA_964371665.1 uncultured Eubacteriales bacterium
AAATTAAATGATATCAGCTGGAGACTTTAGAAATGGTATTACATTTGAACTAGATGGAAATGTATATTCAATATTAGAATTTCAGCATGTAAAACCAGGAAAAGGCGCTGCTTTTGTTCGAACTAAAATAAAAAATGTTATAACTGGCTCAGTAACTGAAAAAACTTTTAATCCTAATGATAAATATCCTACTGCTTTTATTGAAAGACGTGATATGGAATATTTATATAATGATGGTAATTTGTATTATTTTATGGATAATGAAACATTTGAACAATTTCCAATAAATTCAAATATTTTAGGAGGAAATTTCAAATTTGTGAAAGAAAATGTAGTATGTAAGATTTTATCTTACAAGGGGAATGTATTTGGCGTTGAACCTCCATTTTTTGTTGAACTTTTAATAACAAAAACTGATCCGGGTTTTAAAGGAGATACTGCTACAAATGCTACAAAACCAGCTATTCTTGAAACTGGTGCAGAAATAAAAGTGCCTTTGTTTATTGAACAAAATGAAATCATAAAAATCGATACTAGAACTGGTGAATACATGGAAAGAGCTTAATTAGCTTTAATCCATTTTGTATTTAATATTAAAAATTATTATTTTATGGAGGTATAAGTTTTATGACTATAACTGAAAAAGCAGCTTATATTAAAGGGATTACTAAGGGGTTAAACTTAGATAAAAATCATAATGAAACAAAAATTATTTATGAAATGATTGAATTATTAGATGATATGGCTCTTAAGATATCTGAATTAGAAGAAGGATTTAATGATATTAGTGATCAGTTAGATTCTGTAGATGAGGATTTATATAACTTAGAAGAAGAATTCTATGAATGCGAATACGAAAATTTTAGCGAAAATAAAGGATGTTGTGAAATAACTTGTCCAAATTGTAATAAAACAATTTGTCTTTCAGAAAGTAATTTTAATTGTTGTAACTGCAATGAAAATTTAGAAACTAATAGTTGTAATTGCGATAATTTATATGATTCATCCTGTGATTGCAGTGATCATAAAGAATAAATTAATAAGATTATTTTTAATTGTGCGTTTATATATATTAGATTTTTTATTTATATTATAAAAACATTTAGCTATTTCAAAATTTCTACTAACATTTTATCTAAAAAACACCTTTCTAAAATTAGAAAGGTGTTTTTATTAAATAATATTTTTTTAAAATTTTACTTAACAGTATTCTTTTCTTTTTCTTCGTTGTTCTTTAAAAGTTTTGTATATTTATTATTAAGTCCAAATACAGATCCTGTCCATACAGAAACAACAACTAAAACAACAGGAGCAATTATTCCAACTAGCCCTGCCAATGAAGCTCCTTTAAATGCAGTTGTTAAAGTTTCACTAACCATTGATCCACCAGCTTTTCCTAAGCGACCACCAATAACTTCAACCGCTGCTTGCCCTTTTGTCTTAAGATCTGGATCTAAAGGAATATAAGTCATTTGTTTGGTTGTATCAAATAATGAATATTTAATTCCTTTAGCTAAAGCATCTTGGAATAAACCAAACCATACAGCTAAAGCTAAAACATTAAATCCTAATAAAGAAGCATCCACCCCGAATTTCCCTTCATATAAAACTATTCCAAAAAACAAACCTCCTAATACAAGAATAGAAATTGGTGTAATAAGAGCAGCTGTTTTCCAAGAACATTTTCTTAAAATATTACTTGCTGTCAATGTGATTATAATAGTAATAATTCCCGTTGTAATAGAAAGATTTCCCATCATTTGATTAAACTCATGGCTAGAACCATAATATAATTTGCCTTGGCCTTTCCAAACAACTTCAGATAAATTTATAGCAATTCCATATCCTACAACCAATGCAACTATTAATAGCAAATATGAAGATGTGAAAATACATTTAATACTCTCACCTATTCCCATTTTAGGCTTTTCTTTCTTCTTTCCTACTAAAGCCGGATCATAAAAACGAGGATCTGTCATAATAATTTTATTAAAATATGAATATATTACTAAAATTGAGATTCCTGCCAATACAACGCATGACATTTGAATCATAACATTTGTTTGGAATGCATTAGTATTTCCAGCATCAATTTGAGATTTTGTCATTGATCCTAAATATTTTACAATTAGTCCTGATAAAATTAAACCAAAATTTCCACTACAAGCAAATAATCCATAAAATCGTTTAACTTCTGTTTTTTTGGTAACTTGGTTTGCAAATTGCCAAAATAAAGCAGAAATTAATAAACTTCCCCACAATTCAGCAAGAATATAAAATAATGAATAAGTCCAATTTCCTATTAATGGCCATTTATACCACATAAATGATTGTAAAAATGGAACAGTATTTACTCTTGCATTTTCTATTTGTTCAACAGACATATGTATTTTTGAAGATAATGGAAAAAGTATAAAACCAAAC
>CAYJNP010000119.1:0-2410 GCA_964371665.1 uncultured Eubacteriales bacterium
CCAATTGCTTAGCTTTGATTTTTTTATCAATACTATTTATAGTGAATATATCAAACGATTATAAATCCAGATCTTTATTGTGATATTTTTTATAATATTATAGATTATTTATAAAATTTTTGATAATATAAAGTTTAGTTATTATTAAATATAATTGCAATAATTTTTAAGGGGTTTTAATAGTGAAGAAAAACAAATTAGAAATTTTAATATGTGGGATAGGTTTTCTGATATTTATGGTTTTGGGATTAATATCTATTGTTCAGCCAGTTAAGTTTATGAAAATTTTGTCTGCTGTTGTTGGAATAATTATAATTATATTAGGAATTTGTCTTGTAATATTAGGAGCTTTTAGAAAAAACCAAATGGAATACTCATCATTTAAAATGTTTTTAGGCATTATTTTAATATCTATTGGAACAATTTTTATTAGTTTTCCCACTACTCCGTATGTATTTTTTTGCATAGCGTTTGGAATATGGGCTATTATTTCAGGGGTATTTAAAATGTCTATGTGTGTACAAATTAAAAAATCAAATCAACCAATAGGTGTTATTCTTTGTTCAGGTATTTTGCATTTTATTTTTGGAATTTTATTAATTATATTTCCTATTACTTATTCCGCTTTTTGTACTCAATTGATGGGGATATATTGGGTTTATATAAGTTTATGTTTTATAATGACTATATTTAGAAAAGATAATAGATATTTAATTTAGGAGAGAATTTAATTTATGAAAAAGAGAAGAGTAGCTGCCATTCATGACATATCTGGATTTGGAAAGTGTTCTCTTACAGTAGCTATTCCTATAATTTCTTCAACAGGAATAGAAGTTAGTGCGATACCAACAGCTGTATTGTCTACACATACGGGAGGAATTCAAGGATATACTTATAGAGATTTAACCGATGATATGATCTTATTTGCGAAACACTGGAAGACTTTAAATATAAATTTTGATTGTATATATACAGGATTTTTGGGATCGTTTAATCAGATTGATATTGTTTCAAAAATTTTTGATATGTTAAAAAATAAAAATACATTAATAATGGTTGATCCTTGTATGGCTGATAATGGAAAATTATATTCTATTTATAATAATGAAATGGCAAAAGGAATGATTAAATTATGTTCAAAGGCTGATATTATTGTTCCTAATTTAACAGAAGCAGCATTTATGCTTGGAAAAGAATATAAAAAAGGACCTTATACAAAAAAATACATAGAAAATATGTTAAAGGATCTTTCAGGTTTTGGGTGTAGTAAAGTTGTATTAACAGGAGTAAATTTTGATGATAATTATTTAGGAGCAGCAAGTTATGATTGTATAACAGAAACAATTAATTACTATTTTACTCCCAAAATAGAAGGTAGTTTTCATGGAACTGGAGATATATTTGCGAGCACATTATTATCTGCATTATTAAATGGTAAAAATTTAAATTTAGCATCAAAAATTGCTGTAGATTTTACATATAATTCAATTAAATCCACAGAAAAAGAAGGGGCAGATAGACGGTTTGGTGTTAATTTTGAAGAAAATATACCATTGCTATTAAAAAAATTAAATCTCATGTTATAATAACTATAATTATTATATTGTTATCTCGCTAGTTTTGGCGAGATTTTTTATTTTATATAAATATGGTTTCTTTACATTAAACATTACATAATATATAATTTTAATATAAAAATTAGAAGGTGAAATATTGATACAGTTTGATGAAATAAAATTAAGTTTAGAAGAAATAAAACCTGATATTATAGAACTAAAAAAATCATTGGGGCTTGATATCATAGAAAAAGAAATAATTCAATTAGAAGAAATGTCATCTGTTTCTAAATTTTGGGATGATATTGAAAATTCTAAAAAAATATTAAAAAAATTAAGTATATTGAAAAATAAAGTTAAAGATTATAAAGATTTATATTTGAGTTATGAAAACACCTATGAATTAACTGAACTTGCAGATGAGGAAAATGATACATCATTATTGCCAGAAATTGAAAAAGAATTTAACAAAGTTAAAAACAAATTGGAAAATATTAAAATTTCCACTTTTCTAACAGGAGAATACGACAACAATAATGCTATTTTAACATTCCATGCAGGAGCAGGAGGAACGGAGTCACAAGATTGGGTAGAAATGCTTTATAGAATGTATTACCGATGGGGAGAACGACATAGATACAAAATAAAAACATTGGATTATTTGGACGGAGAAGAAGCAGGACTTAAAAATATATCTATATTAGTTGAAGGATTAAATGCGTATGGTTTTTTAAAAAGTGAAGCAGGGGTACATAGATTAGTTAGAATATCACCATTTGATTCTTCTGGAAGAAGACATACCTCTTTTGCTTCTTTAGAGGTAATGCCTGAAATAGATGAAAGCATTTTAGTAG
>CAYJNP010000120.1:0-2350 GCA_964371665.1 uncultured Eubacteriales bacterium
AAGAGGGCATATTGCCCTCTTTTAATTATCAATTTTTATTTTAAATTGCTAAATTTATTTTGATTTTTGATTGTTAAAATTATCTTTTAATGAAACCGATCTATTAAAAATTAAATTATTTTCTGAACTGTCTTTGTTATCTACACAAAAATATCCCTGTCGCATAAATTGATAAAAAGAAGGTGATTTAGCGTTTTTTAAAAAGTTTTCAACCTTACAATTTTTTAAAATTTTTAGGGAATTATGATTTATTGACTCTAAAAAATTTTTTTCAGAAGAATCGGGATTTTCATCTAAAAATAAATTTTCATATAGTCTAACTTGTGCATTAATACATGTTTTAGTATCTACCCAATGAATAGTTCCTTTTATTTTTTTCCCTTTTGGAGTGATGCCGCCTTTTGTGTTATGATTATATTCTGCATAAACTTCGGTCACATTTCCATTTGAATCTTTTTTGCATCCAGTGCATTTTACTATATATGTTGATTTCAAGCGTACTTCATTTTCAGGGAAAAGTCTAAAATATTTTTTAGGTGGGTTTTCAATAAAATCATTTTTTTCAATAAATAATTCTCTTGAAAAGGTTATCATTCTTTTTCCACTTTCCGGATAACCAGGATTATTTTCAATTTCAAATTTTTCTACTTTATCTTTTGGATAATTTGTAATTATTAATTTAATTGGATCTAAAACTCCCATAACTCTGGTAGCTTTTTTATTTAGATCTTCTCTTAAACAATGTTCTAAAAATGCATATTTAACTGTGCTTATTACTTTTGAGACACCTATTTTTTTACAAAAATTTTTAATTGATTCAGGAGTATAACCTCTTCTTCTAATACCTGAAATAGTAGGCATTCTAGGGTCATCCCATCCATCTACAATATTTTCTTCTACTAATTTTCTAAGCTTCCTTTTACTCATAATAGTATGATCAATATTAAGACGAGAAAATTCTATTTGTCTTGGTTTTGTCTTTAAATTTATATTATTTTTAACCCAGTCATAAAGTGGCCGGTGATCTTCAAATTCAAGTGAACATAATGAATGTGTTATTCCTTCAATAGAATCTTCTATAGGATGTGCATAATCATACATAGGATATATACACCATTTATTTTTAGTTCTATGATGATAAGCATGATTTATTCTATATATTATAGGATCTCTCATATTAAAATTTCCAGAAGATAGATCAATTTTAGCTCTCAAGGTCATTTTTCCATCTTCAAATTCACCATTTTTCATTTTTTCAAAAAGTGTTAAACTTTCTTTAATGGGTCTATCTCTATAAGGACTAATAGCAGGATTAATTAAGTTCCCGCGATTTTTTTTTACTTGATCAAAGCTTAATTCACATACATATGCAAGATCATTTTTTATAAGATTACACGCAAGTTCATACATTTTATCAAAATATTCTGAAGCATAATAAAAATTATTTTCCCAATCAAATCCTAACCAGAGAATATCTTTTTTTATAGAGTTAACATATTCTGTGTTTTCCTGGCTAGGATTAGTATCATCCATTCTAAGATTACAAATTCCATTAAATTTTTTAGCAATTTCAAAATTTATACAAATAGCTTTTGCATGCCCAATATGAAGATATCCATTAGGTTCTGGAGGAAATCTTGTATGAATTTTTTTCCCCCCTAATTCTATATCTTTTTTTATAAATTCATGAATAAAATTACTGTCTATTTCAAAATTTGTATCTTTTTTTGTTTTGTCCATTATATCACCCAACTTAATATATTTTAAACTTGTTTGAGTTTTTCAATTCCAATTTTTATCCTTTTAATTGATTCTTCTTTGCCTAATATGTCTAAAATTTCAATTGCCCCTCCGGGAGTAACTAGTTTTCCAGATATTGAAATTCTAATTGGCCACATAACAGTACCATTTTTAATATTCATTTTTTTTGCTAAGTTTATAAAAAGATTATGCAAAACTTCAAAATTCCAATCTTTAATTTTTTCTAATTCTTTTAATATTAGATCTAAAATCATAAGAGAAATTTCAATAGTTGTTTTGCTTTTTTTATTAATAAATAGATTAACATTATATTCGGGTAAAACAGATAAAAAGTCTATCATATCTAAAATTTGGGTAAGTTTAGTTACTCTTTTTTGAATCATATTAGATATTTTTTTGAAGTTAAATTTATTTTTATCTAATATTTTTTCAATATATGGAGTAGCTAAATTAGTGAATTGTTCTAAAGATTTTAATTTTATATATTCTGAATTAAACCATTCTAATTTATTATAATCAAAAATTGCAGGAGATTTGCTTATTCCTGATATTTTAAAATGTTCTATTAATTCTTGTAAAGAAAATATTT
>CAYJNP010000121.1:0-2299 GCA_964371665.1 uncultured Eubacteriales bacterium
ATCAAAATACAAAGCTAAATTTGTCACCTATTATGTATGATAAAAATATATTAATTTCCATAGATGATATAATAAGAATAAGTGAAGCTAAAGTACAATATACAGAAAACTCTGCAAATATTGCTATTTCTAAAAATGATAAATTAATTGAAATATCTAAAGGATCTAATGTTGCTTATATTAATGATGCAACGACAAGTACAATAGTACCGGTGCTAACATTTAAAGGTATTACATATATCCCTGTAGAATTTTGGGCTCAAGCTTTCGATATGCCTTGTGTTTATATTCCTAATGAAAATGTATTTATTATATATTAATAATATAAAGGAGTTTAATTATGGCTAAATATACGGTAATTGCTGATGTTGGCAAATCGATTATAGATATGCTAAAGGCTAATATAGTTCCAGAACCAGTTGCTAAACCTGAAAATATAGGATTATGTGATCCAAAAGATAGAGGATCATTTGTAGTAGGAATTCATCCTTATGATATAATTGAAAATAGAGAAATGACAAGAAAAAAACCTATAAATTTACCAGACGGTTATCAACAAGATCCTCCTTCTTCATATAAAATTAAATATATTTTATCTATTTCAAGTAAAGTTGAGATTACTAATAGATCCGCAGAAGAACAAAGAATCTTAGGAAGAATATTACAATTATTTAAAGATAATAAAATTATAGATTCTAAATATATGTCAGAAGCTTTGTCGTCTTCTAATGAGAGTATGTCATTAGAAATTTTGCCTTTAGAATTAGAAGAAAAAGTGAAAATATGGAGTATGTTCAGTGAACCATATAAATTATCTATATTTTTTTCAGTAGGTGACATTTTAATAGAATCAAATAATATAAAAGTTCCTTCAACAAGAGTAGAATCTGTTGAAATTGATGCTTCATATAAGAAATAAAAAGGAGTACAATATGAGAGTTTTGAATAAAGCATCTATAACATTTTTTATAATAAATGATTATAATAAAAGCCCAGTTTTGAATGTTGATATAACTTGCAATAATAAAAAAATAGCTTATTCAAAAAAAAATGATGGATATTATACATTTATGAATTTAGAAAAGGGACATTATAAATTTGATATTCATAGTAAGCAATTTAATAAAGCTTCCTATGAAATTGATTTAGAGGGGATAGAACCAATAAAAATTAATTGTTGCTTAAAATATGCTGCGGATAGTTCAGAATTGTTAAATTTAAACAGAATTATTTTTCATTTTAAAGATGGAGATAATATTATAAAAGAAACTGATGTAGAAATAAAATTAGAAACAAAAGTTCCATTTTTAAGATTAATTGACAATATAAATGTAGGAAATAATTTAGTAAAAATAAATTCGGATTATGATAAAAGACTTTTATTTCAAAATTATTCTTGTGGAAAAAAATTAGATAATATATTTTTATTTAATAGTTATGATCATAATACTAATTTATATAAAAATTTTTATAAGTTTAAAAATAATATAGAAGAAGGAGAAATATTAAATCCAATATGGAACAATGTAACAGATAAATATGGAAGAGTTGCATTACCAATAAATAGAATATTTTTTATAAAAGCAAAATCTGAGCTTTCAGTATATATTTTAAATAAAAAATTTAAAGTTATTGTAAATAGTAACAAAGTTAAAGATATAATTATAGATATATCTGATAAGAAAGGAACATAAATATGGCTTTTGGCGTATGTATGGGAGCTTTGTGTCAATGCTCATTTGGGATAGCTCCTTCTTCATTGATTATTACACCAGAAAATAAAGTTATAGGTTCTAATATGGCTATGGCAACTATTATGGACAATGTTCCTATAAAAAATATAATGCCTTTTGGAATGTGTCAATCTTTGGCTAATCCTACAGTTGCATCCGCAACAACTGCAGCATTAGGGGTATTGACTCCTATGCCATGTGTTCCTGTTATTACAGCTCCATGGACTCCTGGCGCTCCTACAGTGCTTATAGCAAATAAACCGGCACTAAATAATTCCTCTAAACTTATGTGTGCTTGGGGTGGGGTTATACAAATAAACTATGCAGGACAAGTAAATATACAAACTCCTTAATTTAAATTATATTTTAAAATTTATAATTTATAGGAGAAAAATCAATTATGAATAATATATTTGAAAATAAGTTTTCTAAAGAAAATTTTGGAATAAAATATAAAAACCATCATGAATTATTAAATGATCTATTTAAAAGCGTAGAAATTTTAATAGAACACTATGCAAAATCATACAATAATATAATAAATAGTTCTAATAATATAGATTTAG
>CAYJNP010000122.1:0-2281 GCA_964371665.1 uncultured Eubacteriales bacterium
CCTTTGTCGGCTGTTAAGATAACATCAGAATTTTTTTCAGAGGCAATAGATTCTCCAGTTAAAGAAGATTCCTCAACTTTTAAATTATAAGATTCGATTAATCTAGCATCTGCACATACAAGATCTCCAGTTTGAAGTATTAAAATATCTCCCGGAACAACATCTTTAGAATCAATGCTTATTTGTTTAGAGTTTCGAATAACTTTAGCACGAGGAGCAGATAATTTTTTCAAAGCATCAATGGCTTTTTCAGCATTATTTTCTTGAATAACTCCAATTAAAGCGTTTAAACATACTATAAATAATATTATTATCGAATCGATATAATCTGAATTGTGCTTTATAATTGAAGATATAAAAGATATGCTAGCTGCAATTAAAAGTATAACAATCATGAAATCTGCGAATTGAGCTAAAAGTTTTGAGATTAAACTTTTCTTTTTTTTTGCAATAAGGTTATTTTCTCCATATTGAGATATTCGCTCTTTAACTTGTTTCGAGTTAAGTCCCTGATTTTTAGAAACTTTTAAAATTTTAATTACTTCATTTGCGCTTAAAGTATGCCATTGCATATTATTCCTCCAAATATTTATAAACTTTCAAAAAATATATTATTGTGAAGTTTTAAATCCAAAAACTTTTTAATACATACTTTTGATAATATGAATATAATTCATATTATTTATATATATAAAAAAAGAATAGCTTGTATACCACGAACCTACAAATAAATTCAAACATATAATAATAAAACTAAAAAAATTTAAAACATAAATTGTGGTGTAGGTGATATATATGAGCGTTTTAATAATGATAATATTACTTAGCATATCTTTAAGTATGGATTCTTTAGGAATAGGAATTTCTTATGGAGTTAGATCAATAAGAATATCATTTTTTTCAAAAATAGTTATATCCATAATATCAATGTTATTTACAGGAGCAGCTGTATTAGCAGGAAGAGTTATTTTGCTTATAATTCCAGAAAAAATTGCACAGATAATAGGAATAGCTATGCTTTTTGCATTAGGTTGTTATATAATATTATCATCTTTAATAATTAAAAAAGAAAAAAAAGCAACTAAAGAGGGGTGCAAAATAAATTTAAAACCTTTTGGGGTAACAATAAAAATAACTAGAAATCCAATTTTGTCTAATTTTGATAAATCAAAGCAAGTTGATATGTTTGAAGCTATGTATTTAGGAATTGCTTTGTCTATAGATTCATTTGCAGCAGGGCTAAGCAGCGCAGTTTCTGGGCTTAATTCTTATTTTATTCCATTGGCGGTTGGTATAGCTCAGTTTGTATTTTTATCGATGGGAATTTTAGTAGGAGAAAAAATAGCATCAGTATCCAAAATAGATGCCAAAATATTTATAATTATATCTGGAGCATTATTAATAGCAATGTCTGGAATTAGAATTTATGGGATTTTATAGATAGGAAGATCGAAAGGAAAATTATAATATGATTTTAACGCTTGACGTTGGAAATAGTAATATAACAATAGGATGTATAGGATTTGAAAATAAAATATATTTTGTAAGCAGATTATTTAGTGATTTAAATAAAACAGAAGATGAATACAGAATAGATTTTGAAAACATTTTGAATTTATACAATATTGATGTGAGTAAAATAGAGGGAGGAATAATTTCTTCAGTTGTTCCACCTCTTATTAGTGCACATAAAAATGCTATAAAAAAAATAATAAAAAAAGATCCAATAATAGTAGAAAATAATTTAAAATTAAATTTTAAAATAGATTTAGATAAAAATGTAAAACTAGGCTCAGATTTAATAGTAGGAGCATCAGCGGCTATTGAAGAATATAAATTACCTATTATTATTTTTGATTTAGGAACAGCAACAACAGTTTCAGTAATTAATAAAAAAAAGATTTTTATAGGAGGGCTTATTTTACCAGGAATAAAAATATCATTAGATTCTTTATCTAATAAAACATCTCAATTACCTCATATTGAAATAAGATCTCCAAAAAATATTATAGGAAAAAACACTTTAGAATCGATGAGGAGTGGAATTGTAAATGGAACTTCATCATTAATAGATGGTTTAATAAATAAAATAGAAGAAGAACTAGAAGAGAAATGCAGTGTAATTTTAACAGGAGGTTTTTCAAAAATGATTTCAGAGCATTGTAAAGAAAATATAATTTACGATGAAAATTTATTATTAAAAGGTTTAGTTAAAATATATAAAATAAATAAAATAAAAAAACGCAAAAAAAGAGTTGACAAAGAAAAAAAGGCATGATAT
>CAYJNP010000123.1:0-2261 GCA_964371665.1 uncultured Eubacteriales bacterium
TAAACGCCGATGCCTTAATAATCCTATCCGATATAGATGGGCTTTACGATAAAATAAAAGATTTAAACCAACAGCTTTATATTGCAGATGATAAATTAAGGTGTAAAAAGTGTGGATTTGAAAATATTAATTCTTCTTCTTATTGTAGTAAATGTGGAAATTTATTAACTATATCTAGTGAACAAGAATAAAAATTTTTATTTTTAAAATCATAAAAATATCTAAAGATTAGGTGTTTTATAGGAATACACAAAGTTTTTAAGAAATAAATTGTTATAATTTTTATTATGTTAAATTAACATTATTGATATGTGATACATATTATAAATATATGCTATATAACTAGCATAATAATTAAACATAATAAGGAGAAATGTAGATGAGTATGCCTATTATTACTCCAAGTAACACAACGAGAGAGCAAGCTATTACCGATATTGTTGAATCAGTGGCATTAGAACAGGTTGCTTTATCACATATTTTAAATGCTGAGGGAGAAAAACTTCAAAAAATCATTGCAGATAAAGAGGTTCAAAACAAAGAATTATTAGAAGCGAATAGATCTGTTGAATCTATGGTAAATGCTATTTCAAGATTAGAAATGATTTTACAATCTAAACTTTCTGTGTTTAGTGAATGCTTTTGTATAAAAAAAAGAGTATAGATTTTAAATTTGATGATCTTAAATTTTAAATGATTTAAGATCATTTTATTTTTTAAAAAACTATGAATTTTGAATTTAAATAATTAATATAATAGAATTTAAATATCTTTAAATAATTTCTATTAATTATGAATAACTTTATAATTTAATACTAAAATATAATTAAAGAAATAATTTGAGGTATTATATGAAAAATAAAATATCATCTTTAATTGGTTTATTGGCAGGGATGTTAAATGGACTTTTAGGATCTAGTGGGGGAATGATAATAGTACCAATGCTTTCAAGATTAGGACTTGAAAAAGATAAAGCCCATGCGACTTCAGTTTGTATAGTTTTGCCACTTTGTATATTTAGTTCATGTATATATTTTTTTTCAGGGAGAATATCTGTTATGGATGTTTCTCCATATCTTTTATGGGGATTAATTGGTGCTTTAATAGGTTCATATCTTTTAACTAGAATTCATCCAGTATTTTTAAAAAGAGTATTTGGAATAGTAGTGTTATGGGGGTCGTATAGGATGATTTTTAAATGAGTTTTATTGTTACTCCCTTAGCTGCTATATTAACTGGTATATTTGCATCTATGGGACTAGGTGGGGGAGGAATATTAATTATATATTTAACTGTAGTTGCTGGAATGGATCAGACTACAGCTCAAGGCATAAATTTGGTATTTTTTATTCCTATTTCTTTTATTGCAATTTTATTTTATTATAAAAAAAAAATTATAGATTGGAAAATAGCACTTATTGCTTCTTCAGTGGGAATCTTAGGGGCAATATTAGGTTCTTGTCTTTCTGCTTATATTGATTCTAATATTTTATCAAAAGTATTTGGTATTTTTTTATTTTTTATTGGAATTAATCAACTTTTTGGAGGATTAATAAAAAAATTCAAAAAATGATATTTTATATATGATATAATAGTAAAAATCAATTATTGTAGAAGGAAGTAATGTAAATGAAAATATCTGTGCTTGGAAGTGGAAGATGGGGATCATTTATTGCTTGGTATTTAAATAAAATTAACCATAATGTTTTATTGTGGGGAAGAAAACATTCTGAAGATTTTTTGCAACTTTCTAGATACCGAAAAAATAATGTATTAGAATTTGATTCGAAAATATTAATAAAATCAGATTTATTAAATGCTATTAATTATGCTGATGTTATTGTTATTTCGATAAGTTGTCAGGCATTAGATAGTTTTTCTAAGCAGCTTGCTGAATATAATTTAATTAATAAACCCATAGTATTATGCATGAAAGGAATAGATGAAAAAACTACCAGACGTTTAACTGAAATTATCAAACAAAATTTAGTGATAGATGTTAAAGTAGCTGTTTGGGTTGGACCAGGTCATGTAGAAGATTTTTCTAATGGAATTCCTAATTGTATGGTGATTGATTCTGATGATTATAAGTTAAAAAATAAATTGGTAGAAAATTTTTCGAGTGATTTAATAAGATTTTACATAGGAACAGATCTAATAGGTAATGAAATTGGTGCAGCTGCAAAAAACGTTATAGGAATAGCAGCGGGGATGTTAGATGGGTATGATTGTGCATCTTTAAAAGGAGCGTTAATGTCTAG
>CAYJNP010000124.1:0-2254 GCA_964371665.1 uncultured Eubacteriales bacterium
TTTTATTAATAAAATATTTTATAATTCTATTATTTGTTTTTATATTATCGATAAATCCACTAAAATTTTTAGCTCTTGAATGAATTCCAATAATATAATAAATAACAACTAATTTCACCTTGTACGCATAAAAAATATAATAATACTTATACTGTTTATAATCATTATTTAATTCTAGATAATTCCTTATAATTCCCATGGATTTTAAATAATCATTTATTTTCTCAGCATCAATAGTACTCAAAATACTTCCTGGCCTTCTTATATAATTATATAATGCATATTTCACTGCAGCTATTTTTTGGGAATTATAGAAAAGCTTTGGTGATGTGGCAATATCTTCAAAATACATATTAGGAAACTCTATATTATTATCTTCAAATAATCTTCTTTTGCATAATTTATTCCATGCAAAATGATTAAAAGTACAATCTAAAATTAATTTTCTTAATGCTTGTTCTTTTATATAAACTCGATTTCTTAAAAATATATATGAAAATCTAAGATTATATTTAACAAAATTTATCTTAAAATTGCAAATAGCAATATCAGCATTGTTATTAACTGCTGTATCATAAAGTAATTGTAAAAAATTAGGTTCAATATAATCATCACTATCTAAAAAAGCTACAAATTCTCCTTTAGCAACTTTTAACCCTTTATTTCTAGCATCGGAAAGTCCACCATTTTGCTTGTCTATAATTTTAAAATAATCATATCTTTTTGCAAATTCCTCTAAAATGTCTCTGCTAGAATCTGTTGATCCATCATTCACTAAAATAACTTCTATATTTTTTTTTGTTTGATTTGCAACAGAATTCAAACATCTATATAAATATAATTCTACATTATATACTGGTATAATTAAACTAATATCTGGATTATAATTTTCTCTCAAAATATTTTACCTCTTATTTTAACTAAATTTTATATTGTTCAAATGTTTCAGATAATTCATTAAAGCATTTGAATTTATCACTCATAGCATAAAAAATTTTTGAATTTAATTTTTTTATTTTTGAAAACATTAAATTATAGTTTTTTTGATTGGAATATAACAAATATACCAATTTAAAATTTGTGATAATAGTTCTCAGACAATATAAATTAAAACTTATTTTATAATTTTTATAATCATTTTGTTTTTCTAAAAAATTTCTAATATAAATCAAAGATTTTACATAATCATCAATTTTACTATCATTCATTGTGCTCACTATACTATTTTCATTTTTTGTATAATTATAATATTCCTTATTAATAATATAAACTTTCTTTGAAAAATATATTAATTTTAATGACACAGGTATATCCTCAAAACACATATCAGGAAAGGTTATATTATTTTTAATAAATAAATCTTTTTTCCATAGCTTATTCCACATATAAAAATGCATTCTAACATCTCTTATTAATGAATTTAACACTGCTTGTTTATCGTATATTCCTGTCCTTAAACAAAATAGTTTTTTCTTTTTTTTAGATTTTTCAAATATATATGTAGAATAACTGCAAGAAACCACATCTGCATCATAAATTTTTGAACTATTATAGAGTGTCTCTAAAAATTCAGGTTCCACATGATCATCACTATCTATAAAGGATATATATTCTCCCCTAGCTTGTTTTAAACCATGATTTCTTGCAATAGCTGTCCCTGAATTTTCTATGTTTAATATTTTCATACACTTAAATTTATCTTTAAATTTCATTATTATATCTATAGATGAATCTGTTGACCCATCATTTACTATTATAACTTCATAATTTTTCATTGTTTGATTAAGAATAGATTCTAAACACAAATTTAAAAATTTAGATGAATTATATACTGGTATAATTATACTAATTGCAGGATTTATATCACTTGCATCCAAATTAATATTACCTCTCATTCGTAAAATATGTATTAAAAATTTTATAAAATTTATTTTTATTTATTTAAAAATTATAATTTAAAGCTTTAACTTTTTTTTGTGATTCTTGAAAATGGTGCAGATAATAAAATAACCAAATAATATGTAATTAGTCTCCACAAAAGCATAGCAGATTTGATAGTTTCCCCACTAAAATAAGCTCTAAATAATAAATAAAAACTTCCTTCAGCCGCTCCGGAAGACCCAGGCAACGGAATAAATGATGATATCACTGTTACAAGCGCCTGAGAACTTATCATATCAAAAATTTTAACTCCAGAAAAACTAAACGATCTATATATACAATATGGAACAACAAATATAGATGTAAGCTGCAT
>CAYJNP010000125.1:0-2204 GCA_964371665.1 uncultured Eubacteriales bacterium
TTCTTTTAACTCAGATATAACTCTTTCTTCTACTTCTTCATATTCCTCTCTTGGAATATCACTTATAGATCCGTCTGTAGTTATAACTAATCCTATTGTTGAATGGTCGTTTATTACCTTTTTAGTTCCTATTTCTGCTGCCATGTTAAATGGCATTTCTTCTTCGTACCATGGTGTCATTACCATTCTTGGAGTGTCATCTTCTATATAACCAAGTGAACTTGGAACTATATACCCAACACAATCAATCATTCTTAATTTAAGCATAGCATTATTTCCTAAATTTACTTGAACTGCTTCTTCTGGAATAAATTTAGGTTCAGTTGTCATTCATCCATAAATTTTTTTATAAATGTAGATTTACCTGTGCGGACTGGTCCGACAACTCCTACATATATATTTCCATTAGTCCTTTGAGCGATATCTTGATATATATTTCGTTCTTCCATTGGACCTCCTCCTAAATATAAAAAATAAATTGTAAAAGTAATTTAATTTATGTTTTCATAATTTGTTAAAATTAATTATCTAAATTTACATTGGAATCAATATCATTTGGCTAGTTTTAAATATATCTTCATTAAGTTCATTTTGAATTCTAATTGCGTCTACTGATGTTTTATAGTTTTTTGCTATATTCCAAATATTTTCTCCTTCATCTGCATAATAAATTGTAAGAGAGGCATCGTTATATGAATGTTTTTCTTCATTTGCAGTTATATTATCTATCAAATTTAAATTTTCTATTTTAAAGATTGCAGTTTTAATTTCTATATCCATTTTTACTTCTAGGGAATTTTTACTATTAATTCTATGATTGATAGACAATACTGCAGCGTCTAAATCAAAATTTAAATTAGATTGATCTGATGTATAATCTTTGGAATGCTCAAAATCAACCATTTTTTCAACATAAATAGTTTCCTCATTATCATCGATAGCCAAAATACATATGTTCATTTTACCTTTAAAAATTATTTTATTATTTTCATATTTTGTATTTACATTAACAAATTCATTAAATACATCTATAATTTTTGAAATACCATCTGTACTAATTTCAACTATATTCTTTTCAGTATAAACTTCACTAAGGGTTTCAATTAGCTGTTGTATACATGTTTTATTATAATCAATGTCTATTTTATATTTTGTAGAGTAAACATCCTCTATAATTTCTGTGTCTTGTTCTTTATAAGAGACAACAGTAGCACAAAGTTTTAAATTTACAGATAATAAATTTTCATCATTAAATCCATCTGATTTTGTTCTTATATCTGAATTTAATATTTCTATTTTTGTAATACAAATGTCATTTTCATTAATTCCAGGAACATCGATTATTTGGCTTACTGGTAAAATATATTCAGTTGTTTCGGTGTTCCCAGATTCTATATCATTTAAATACAATATTTTTATAAATGCATCAGCTTTTACTATAACTTTATTATCAACAATTTTATTATCTTTAATTGATAAAGATATATCGTTACGAATGATATTTTCTATTTTTGATTTTCCTTTTTCAATTTCAATTGTTTCATTTATAGAAAATTGTTGATTTGCTATTCCTGAAACTGTGCTTATTTTTTTAATTTGTTTTTTTAATTGAATATCTTCAGATTCTATATTATTAACTATTTCTTCATCTTGTTTTGAAAATATTTTAGCACAAACAGAAAATGCTCCATGTATATCAAGTCTTCTAGAACTAATAGCTCTACAATTTATGTAATCGACTTTAATTTTTGTACGTGACATAGCGTTTTCAACATTAGTTTCTAAGTTAAATGAAAATGAAAATGGTTCTTTATAATCTGTGCATCTAATTGTATTTTTTATAGCATCTACATATATTAGCTTAACTATAGCGGTTCCATCTATATCTAGCCTATCTGAAACTACATTTTTAGAGTTTATTTGAGGATAAATTTGACATTTTAAAATTTTTTTAATATCGGGGCAGTAATCAGGCAAATTAAAATCTAAATTTACTGAATGTTCTTTACATCCTTCAAATAAAATTTTATTTGAAGAAAATTTGTCCCGATTTATATCATATTTCATGTAGATAACCTCTCCTTTTTTATTGTTCTAATAATTTGTATTCTTACCATGTCCTATTTATTCCAAAAAAATACACAACTGAAAAAATTCAGTTGTGTACCATAATAAGTATGATATTCTATTTTTGAGGTTCTTTT
>CAYJNP010000126.1:0-2201 GCA_964371665.1 uncultured Eubacteriales bacterium
TGAATTTGGATCATATTCAATTGCAACCTTGTTGTCTACTGGCATAACAAGTTTTACTCCCTTTTCTTTTGCTTTTGACATTATTTCTTTTGCTAACGAAATTTTTTCAATCTCACAAAGGGATGTCCCAATTGAATATCCTAAAGCATTCATGAAAGTATATGCCATTCCTCCACCAATTATTAAAGCATCTACTTTATCTAAAAGATTATTAATTACCCCTATTTTGTCAGAAACTTTTGATCCTCCAAGAATTGAAACAAAAGGTCTCTTCGGATTACTTAGCGCTTTACCCATTATATTTAACTCTTTTTGAATTAAATATCCACAAACTGAGGGCAAAAATTCACAAACTCCAACAGTCGAAGAATGGGATCTATGCGAAGTTCCAAACGCATCATTAACATAAATTTCAGCAACAGAAGCTAAACTTTTTGAAAATTCTTTATTATTTTCAGTTTCTTCTTTATGAAAACGAAGATTTTCTAAAAGTCCAACCTCTCCATTAGCAAGATTTGCTGCAATACTTTTAGCACTCTCTCCTATAACATCTGAAGCCATCTTTACTTCTTTATTCAAAATTTTAGAAAGATAGTTTGCAACAGGTTTTAACGAAAACTTAGACTCAAACTCTCCCTTTGGTCTGCCTAAATGAGAGCAAAGAATGACTCGTGCATTATTTTTAATTAGATAATTTATAGTTTTTAAAGATTCTTCTATCCTTTTAGGATCTGTAATGTTTCCATTATTATCAAGAGGAACATTAAAATCACATCGAACTAAAACTCGTTTCCCTTTAACATCAATATCTTCAATTGTTTTTTTTATCAAATAGTAGTCCAAATTAAAACTTCCTTTCAGAATTGAAATCTAATTATGCCCAGAAAATTATACACCTATTAAAAAAATTTTTCAACTTTATTATTAAATCAAAATAATATATTATTAATGTATTATTTATGTGTAAATTAATTAACAAAATGTTGCTTTTTAAATTTACTATATGTTATTATAAATTTATTTAAGGAGACTAAAAATGAAAAAAGTAAAAAATTCAATAACAACCCTATTAATATTTTTTTTATGTGCTTTATTCACACTAAATTCTAGCATATTTGCCACACCATACTATAATCCAAACGCAGCACTTGAATACGCATCTAGGCATTGGAATAGAGCAGCAGAATCATCTTCAGGAGATAAAGAGTTATGTGCAGGATTTGTTTCACATTGTCTTATTAATGGAAATATAAAATTCGATATCAATACACAATTGATGCCACGTTTAACAACAAGCTATTGTAGCCACTTTTCATCTTCAAACTATATTTATCGAAGTTGCTGGGGATTATTTGGAGATCTAATCAATCGGGTTGGTTATATTGAAGCTAAAAAATTAACAAAAGAAATTGGAAGTAATAGAGTACGGTTTGATCAAAATATTGGCAAAATTAGTAAAGGGGACATTATATTTTTTAGAGAAATAAATCATGATCCTACAGATCAATATACTCATGTTATAATAGTATCTAATGATGCAGGAGTTTTATCTGATCCATATGTTAAATACTACGCACATAATAATGATAGAGAAAAAATTATTTTATCATGTAGTGATGAATTAATATGTATGCATTTTACTGATGACGCTAAAAGATAATTTTAAAAAGAACTTCTACTTTTAATACTAAAATAGAAGTTCTTTTATTCTTAATATTTAATTTTAATTTAGGTTTATTCATATTAGACAAATATTGATAATAATTTATGTTTTTCATCAATTTATAATTTATGTTATACTATACATTATAAAATTAATATTAAAATGTAATTTAAAAGGATGGTTACTTATGGATTTTATATCTGTATTATCTTCAGAATTTAATCTTAATTTATGGCAAATAGAAAATTTAATAAAATTATTAGATGAAGGTAATACAATTCCATTTATATCCAGATACAGAAAAGAATCACATGGTTCTTTAGATGACCAAATTTTAAGAGAAATTAGTGAGAGATTTGAATATCTAAAAAATTTGGATAAACGGCGCGAAGAAGTTAAAATACTTATAACAAGCTTAGAAAAAATGACACCTGAAATTGCTTTATCTTTAAATAAAGCAAAAACATTAACAGAATTAGAAGATATTTATAGACCTTATAAACCAAAAAGAAAAACTAGAGCATCTGTTGCAAAAGAT
>CAYJNP010000127.1:0-2196 GCA_964371665.1 uncultured Eubacteriales bacterium
TCTTAGTCCATCTTTCTAAAAAAGCATCAATGGATCGTGCCTTATTTTTAGATAAAAATGTATCTGCACCACCACTTATTGCACCAAGATTTTGTTGATGACCTTCCTGAAAAAGAACTACCAATATAATTGCTAAGGAAAATATTAATAATATTATTCCTAATGTTATTTCAATCGGACTCAATTAAATAACACCTCCATTATTCTATTATTACTAAAATATCATATTTAAGCATTTTTTTCAAGTTTTATATTGTAAGTTGATTAAAATAGTTATTTTGAATTTTTAATAATTAAATTTTGTTTTGCAATTTTTCTTTATCTTTAATGGTTGACATATTATAAAGTTTTAAATATAATAAAATAGCTGTTTTTCCAGAGACAGCAGGTGCTTAATGCATAATGTGGGGAAACTCTGCCTGCCTAGGAAGGAACAATTAATATGCTTATTAATATTTGTATATTTATGTATGTCCTTTTTACGGGTTGTGCTGTGAAAATGGCATTTTTGTTTTTACCATAGCAGATTATTTGATTTTATGGAGGTGAATAAATTTGCCAAGTGAGAAAGTTCTTAAACAAAAAAAGGCTGTTGTAAATGATGTTTCAGAAAAATTAAAAAGTGCATGTGCAGGTGTTATTGTTGATTACAAGGGAATTAATGTTTATGAAGATACTAAGCTTAGACGTGAATTAAATGAAGCTGATGTAGACTATTTTGTAATCAAAAATACGCTTCTTTCTAGAGCTATGAAGGAAGTAGGAATTGAAATTGAGTCTTCAGTTTTAAAAGGTACCACAGCTATTGCTATTAGTAAAACTGATTATATTGCTTCTGCAAGGATACTTTGTAAATATGCAGGAAATAGTAAAACATTTAATGTTAAATCGGGTTTTGTTGAAGGTAAAGCTATTAGTGTAAATGAAATAAATGAGCTTGCTGAATTGCCATCAAAAGAGATTCTGGTTGCAAGAGTTATCGGTGGGCTAAACGCGCCAATTTCTGGATTGGCTAATGTACTTAATGGGACAATAAAAGGTTTAGTTGTAGCTTTAAATGCTATTGTTGAAAAACAA
Source organism: uncultured Eubacteriales bacterium (assembly GCA_964371665.1). Classification (GTDB taxonomy): domain Bacteria; phylum Bacillota; class Clostridia; order Oscillospirales; family Acutalibacteraceae; genus CAYJNP01. Next base: position 1,078 of record CAYJNP010000127.1, read on the forward strand.
AGTGCATAGAGTTTATATTAAAAATATTATTTAATTTTTGGAGGATTTGAAAATGTCTGATAAAATAGTAAAATTAATTGAAGAGGTTAAAACTCTTACAGTTTTAGAGTTAAGTGAGCTTGTTAAGGCTCTTGAAGAAGAATTTGGAGTATCAGCAGCAGCTCCTATTGCTATGGCAGCGGCTCCTGTTGCTGGAACTTCAGCAGTAGAAGAACAAACAGAATTTGACGTAATTTTAAAATCTGCAGGAGCTAACAAAATTCAAGTTATTAAGGTAGTTCGTGAAATCACTGGTTTAGGATTAAAAGAGGCAAAAGCTATTGTTGATGAAGCACCAAAAACAATAAAAGAATCAATTTCTAAAGATGATGCTGAGTCTTTAAAAACTAAGCTTTCTGAAGCTGGAGCAGAGGTAGAAGTGAAATAAATTTGAAATTAATTAGAAATTTCAAATTAAATATAAACTTAATTTAAATCCACTGATTAATTTTATTTTGATCAGTGGATTTTCATAAATTATAAATAAGAAATAACTATTTTGAGAGAAATTCGTTATATTTGTTTTTAATAAATTCGTTTATATTATCTGAATTGATTTTATTTTTAATAATTAACTCACCATTTTTTATTTTACATTCTTTTAATTTTATTGAAATGTTGTTATTTTTAATATTAAAAGACATATTAGAATCAAAAAATAGACCGGATTTATCGTATTTTAAAAATTCATTAAAATTATTTTTTAAAATTTTAATTATTAAATTAGGTGAAATAGGCATTATCCCAATTTTTGTATTTGATAAATAAATATAAACAATAGATTTATTATAATTAAGATTAAATTTTATTTCTCCTGTAGCAGCAAATGAGATTTTTTTCCATGACATAGGAACATATATTTTCATTTTTTCTGAATTATTTGAACCATCAAAATAAATTTCTTTAATTTTAAAATCTTTTTTACTATTATTTTTATTTATATTTTTGAGGAAGAAGGCAATGATTTCGTTTAAATTTTTGTCTGTGATTTTTATTTCTTTATCTGTTAATCCTGCTAAAAAAATACTTGAAACATAATTTAAAGAAGGATTTGAATTATATTTACCTTTATTATTATCT
>CAYJNP010000128.1:0-1814 GCA_964371665.1 uncultured Eubacteriales bacterium
AAATTTTCTTCAGATAAAATAGTTGTTCCTAATGATTGTGCTTTTGCAAATTTACTACCGGGATTTTTTCCTGCTATTAAATAAGTAGTTCTTTTTGAAATACTAGATGAAACTTTTCCACCTAGTTGTTCAATTATATCTGTCGCTTCCTTTCTTGAAAATTTATTAAGTGTTCCTGTTATTACAAATGTCATATTTTTAAATAAAATATCATCTTTTAAATTTTTAGCAACCATATTTATCCCACATTCTTTTAGTTTATATATAAGATTTTTAGAATCGTTTAAACTAAAGTATGATACTATACTTTGTGCCATAATGTTTCCATATCCATCTATAGATTCTATTTCATCTATATTAGATTTTATAATATCATCTATATTATTATATTTATTTACCAATAATTTTGCAGCTTTTAGTCCGATATGTTTAATGCCCAAAGCATATATTAATCTATATAAATCCCTTGTTTTAGAATTTTCTATAGCATGTAAAAGATTATATACAGATTTTTCAGCTTTTCTTTCTAAATTTAACAGATCTTCTTTTTTTAAATAATATAAATCAACAGGAGAAGAAACTAATTTATTATCTACCAACTGTTTTAAAATAGATTCTCCTAATCCATCTATATTCATGGCATCTCGAGATACAAAATGTATTAAATTTCTTAATAATTGAGCTTTACATAAAGTGTTATTGCATCTAATAGCAGATTCTCCTTGTTCTCTAATAACATTAGATCCACACGATGGACATTTTTTAGGCATCATAAATACTTTATGATCAATAGCATGTTTTTTAACATATAAAACTTCAGGAATAATTTCACCAGCTTTCCTAAGAATAACTGTGTCTCCAATTCCAATAGATTTTTCATTTATAAAGTCTTCATTATGAAGAGTAGCACGACTAACAGTGGTTCCAGAAATAAGGATAGGATTAAATATCCCTGTAGGAGTTAATACGCCCGTTCTACCAACATTAATTTCAATATCAATTAATTTAGTTTCCTTTTCTTCTGGGGGATATTTATATGCTTCTGCCCATCTTGGAAATTTTGAAGTACTTCCTAATTTTTTTCGTTGATCAAATGAATTTATTTTTATAACGGCTCCATCAATATTAAAAGGTAAATTATCTTTTATTTTACCTATTCTTCTAATTTCTTTTATAACATCATTTATATTATTATGACTACTAAAAAAAGGAGAGACATTAAATCCTAATTTTTTTAAATAATTTATAGATTCATCATGATAATTGATTTTTTTACCTTTTATTTGTTGTATATTAAATATAAATATATCTAAATTTCTTTGTTCAGTGATTTTAGAATTTTTTTGTCTTAAAGATCCTGCTGCTGCGTTTCTAGCATTTTTAAATATCTTTTTATCATGTAGGTCTTGCTTTTCTGTAAGTTTTAAAAAGTTAGATTTTGACATATAAACTTCTCCTCTAACTTCTATAAAGGGAATATTTTCATTGAGTTTTTTTGGTAAACTTTTAATAGTAGCAAGATTTTCAGTTATATCTTCTCCAACATATCCATCTCCCCTAGTAGAACCTCTTACAAATTTTCCATTTATATATTCAACACTAACAGAAAGGCCATCAAATTTAGGTTCTACAATATAACAAATATCTTTAAATATATTTGTTATTCGGTTGTCAAATTCTATTAACTCTTTTTCCGAAAATGAATCGTGCAAACTTTCCATTTTAATTTCATGTGTAACAGGTGAAAACTTTTTATTGTTTTTACCTCCAATTTTTTGTGTTGGTGAATTTTCTGTGATTAGTTCAGGGAATGT
>CAYJNP010000128.1:1824-2193 GCA_964371665.1 uncultured Eubacteriales bacterium
TATTTTCTATATCTTCAAGTTTTTTTAATAAAACATCATATTCAAAATCTTTTATTTTAGGAGAATCATCTTCATAATATTTTTTATTATGATAATTGATCTCTTGTTTTAATTTTTTAACTTTAATAATAGCATCTTTTAAGGTCATTATATTAAAAACTCTCATCTTTCTTTTTTAATATTAAACAAAAAACGTTATTCTATATATTGAATAACGCCATTAAACTTATTTAAATAGAAATTTTATCTAATTTTCTTTCTATATAATTTTCTTTTATCATTTTCATTTTTTTATTCCATATTTTTTTATATATAAACATAAACAAAATAATTTTTAATAATATAATTGCCACTAGAATTAATATAAAA
>CAYJNP010000129.1:0-851 GCA_964371665.1 uncultured Eubacteriales bacterium
TAATTAAACTTGCTGATATATTAAATAATATGAGAACTATTGATTGTATGCCAGAACAAAAAAGGTTAGATAAATCTTTAGAAAATATGGAAATTTATGCACCAATAGCTCATAGATTAGGAATAAAAGCAATAAAAGAAGAGCTGGAAGATATATCTTTAAGATATTTAGATCCAATAGCATATAAAGAAATTGAAGATGCAATGGATCTTCGAAAAAAAGATCGCCAAGAATTTGTGGAAAAAACAAAGAAAAATATAATGAAAAAAGTAGGTATTTATATTCCAAGCATACAGCTGGAAGGAAGGGTTAAAAGCATAAATGGAATATATAGAAAAATATTTATAAAAGGTAAATCTATTGATGAAATATATGATATCTATGCTGTTAGAGTTATAGTTGAAACAATTAATGATTGTTACAATATATTAGGAATGATTCATGATATTTATAATCCTATTCCAAATAGATTTAAGGATTATATTTCTACGCCTAAACCAAATTTATATCAGTCGTTACATACCACACTTATAGGTGGAGAAGGGATACCGTTTGAAGTACAAATAAGAACTAAAGATATGCATCGTACGGCTGAATATGGAATAGCTGCTCATTGGAAATACAAATTAGGAGGAGAACTCCCTAAAAAAGATACAGTAGAAAATCGTATTGCTTGGATAAAACAAATTCTTGAAAATCAAAAAGATAATGATGATATAACAGATTTGTTAAGAAATATTAAATATGATTTAGATTCAGAGGAAGTGTTTGTATTTACTCCAAAAGGAGACGTTATAAGTCTTCCACAAGGAGCTAATGTTATTGATTTTGCTTACGCTATTCATACTGCA
>CAYJNP010000129.1:993-2176 GCA_964371665.1 uncultured Eubacteriales bacterium
GAAATAAAATAAGACAATGGTTTAAAAAAGAAAAAAGAGAAGAAAATATTATAGCTGGAAAAGAAGAACTTGATAAGGAATTATTAAAAACTAATATATTTATAAAAACATCAGAACTTGAAGAGTTAATTAAAAATGTAATTAAAAAACAAAAATGTAAAACATTAAATGATTTCTATGCATCATTGGGATATGGTGGAATATATATATATCAAATATTTCCTAGGATTAAAGAGGAATATTTTAAAAAATATAAACAAGAATCAATAAAAATATCAGAGAAATCTCAAGTTCAAAATAAAAAATTTAAAAAAGCTAATTCTGGAGTAAAAATAGAAGGAATTGATAATTGTTTAATTAAATTTTCAAAATGTTGTAATCCTCTCCCTGGAGATAGAATAATAGGATTTATTACTCGTGGTCATGGGGTTTCTATACACAAAATAGTATGTTCAAATGTTCCAAAAAATATTTCTGAATGTCAAGAACCTCAAAGATGGGTTGGTGCTCATTGGGTTGGCCAAATTAAAAATAGTTTTAAATCTACATTAGAAATTATTGCTAATGATAGAACAGGATTGCTTGCTGATTTAACTATAAAATTGTCAAGTATGCATATACACATACACTCTTTTAATTCTAGAAAAATAAATGACAAACAAGCAGTGATTTATGCAATTATTACTATAAACGGAATTGAACATTTAAATTTGATTATTTCTAAATTAAAAAAAATTAATGGGATTATATCAATCAGAAGAACATAAAAAGGTGATTAAAAATGATAAAAATAAATTCATATCAAGTTGGAATACTCAAAACGAATTGTTATATTATAGAAGATATAAAAACAAGTAAAATGGCAATAGTAGATCCAGGTGGTTCGTCTAAGGAATTAGATTTAAAAGTAGAGGTTAATAAAAAAAATATTGAATACATATTATTAACTCATGGACATTTTGATCATACAAAATGTGTTAAAAAATATAAAGATATAACAAATGCAAAAGTTGTAATTTTTAACGACGAAGAGAACGTAGTGATCGATTCAGATTTAAATTTATCATCTAAGTGGATTAGAAACAAGATAGAAGATTTTAAAATTGATATTTTATTATTAGATGGAGAACAAATTTATCTGGGAAGTAATATTATAAAATTGATGCATACACCTGGTCATACA
>CAYJNP010000130.1:0-2132 GCA_964371665.1 uncultured Eubacteriales bacterium
ATATAAAATCATAAAGTTTTTGAACTGCTACTCCTAACTCAAACTTTTCAATATTTTCATTCACTTCTTTGGATAAATTATTAAACAAACTTAAAATCCATTTATCTTCAGGTTCTAAATTTTTTGGCAACTCATCTTTAATATTATAATTGTTCATATTCATATGTATAAATCTAGCTGCATTCCAAATTTTATTTGCAAAATTACGACTAGATTCAATTTTTTTATCAGAAAATCTAATATCATTTCCTGGACTATTTCCTGATGCTAAATTAAATCTTAGTGCATCTGCACCATATTTTTCTATAACCTCCAGTGGATCTATTCCATTCCCCAATGATTTAGACATTTTTCTTCCCTCGGAATCTCTAACAATTCCATGGATAAACACAGTATTAAATGGAATTTTACCTGTATTTTCAATTCCAGCAAATATCATTCTTGCTACCCAAAAAAATATTATATCATAACCTGTAACCAAAGTATTCGTGGGGTAAAAATAATTAAACTCATCTGTATTTCCAGGCCAACATAATGTTGAAAAAGGCCAAAGATCTGAAGAAAACCACGTATCAAGAGTGTCTTTATCTTGATATATTTTTTTAGATTTTCATTTTGGACAGATCTGAACAATATCATCTTTAGAAACAATAATTTCTCCACAATTATCGCAATAAAAAGCTGGTATTCTATGGCCCCACCAAAGTTGACGTGAAATACACCAATCTTTTATATTTTCCATCCAATTGTAATATACTTTGCCAAACCTTTCAGGAATAAATTTTATCTCTCTCTCTTTTACTACTTCTATTGCAGGTTTTGCCATATCTTTCATCTTTACAAACCATTGTTCAGATATCATAGGTTCAATCACACTAGAGCAACGATAACATTTTCCAACATTATGTTTGATAGATTCTGTTTTAATAAGACAACCTTCATTTACTAAATCTTGAATAATAATTTTTCTAGCCTCATATCTTTCAAGATTTTTATATTTCCCTGCATTTTCATTCATAACCGCATTTTTATCCATAACATTTATTATAGGTAAATTATGCCTTAAGCCCACTTCAAAATCATTTGGATCATGAGCAGGTGTAATTTTAACCACTCCCGTTCCAAAATCTTTTTCCACATATGAATCTGCTATAATTGGAATTTCTTCCCCTGAAATAGGCAATTTAACTAATTTTCCAATAAAATTTTTATACCTTTCATCATTTGGATTAACTGCAACAGCTGTATCTCCTAATAATGTTTCAGGTCTTGTAGTTGCCAAATCGAGAAATCCCGTTGCATCTGATAACAAATATCTTATATACCATAGGTTTCCTTCTTGTTCATTAAACTCAACTTCTGCATCAGAAATTGAGGTTTTGCATTTAGGACACCAATTTATTATTCTTTCTCCCCTATATATATAACCTTTATTATACAAATCAACAAAAAATTCTTTTACAGCTTTTGAGCAACCCTCATCAAGAGTAAATCTTTCTCTCGACCAATCACAAGATGCTCCCAATTTTTTTAACTGTTCTGATATTTTTCCACCATATTTTTTTTTCCAAGTCCAAGCACGATCTAAAAATTTTTCTCTTCCTATATCCTCTTTAGAAAGTCCTTCAGATTTCATATTTTCAACAATTTTAGCTTCTGTTGCAATAGAAGCATGATCAGTTCCTGGTAACCATAAAGTAGAAAAACCATGCATTCTTTTAAATCTTATTATTATATCTTGAATAGTTTCGTCCAGAGCATGCCCCATATGAAGTTGACCTGTTATATTTGGGGGAGGCATTACAATTGTATATGATTTTTTATCCTTATCAATTTTAGCACTAAAATAATTATTATCGATCCAAAATTTATATATTCTATTTTCAACATCTTTGGGTTCATATATTTTTTTAAATTCATTTTTCATTAAAGATATCTCCTAAATTATTTGTAGATTTATTAAATAATATTATACAACATTATTTACATAAAATAAAATTTTCTATAAATTAAGATTTTAAAATAATTTATATAAAAATTATTATTAAATATCTATTTATTTAAAAGTTATTGACAATATATTGTAAAAATATTAAAATATTATCCCATTAAAAATAATTTAGTATGTAATA
>CAYJNP010000131.1:0-2121 GCA_964371665.1 uncultured Eubacteriales bacterium
AAATAATAATGAGAAAAACTAAAATTGTTTGTACATTAGGTCCGGCTAGTAATACCAAAGAATCTATTAAAGAAATGTTAATTGCAGGGATGAATGTTGCAAGGATTAATCTTTCACACGAATCTCAAAAAGAACACAGTAGTAGAATAAATAATTTTTGCAAGGTTAGAGATGAATTAGGTGTATCTGGTGCTGTTATGGTAGATACTAGAGGTCCAGAAATAAGACTTTGTAGTTTTGAAAACAAAAGTGCATTTCTTGAAAAAAATTCGATTTTTACTTTAACAACTAATGATGTTATAGGAAATAAAAAAATTGCGTCATTAACATATAAAGATTTGCCAAATCAAATATCTATTGGGACTACAATACTTATAGATGATGGAAAAATAGAACTAAAATGCATAAAAAAAACGCAATCAGATATTGTATGTAGTGTTATACATGAAGGAACTATAGGAGATCGTAAAGGAATAAATATTCCAAGAGTGGCTCTAAACATGCCTTATTTAAGCGAAAAAGATAAGGAAGATCTTTTATTTGCTATAAAAAATGATGTTGATTTTATAGCAGCATCTTTTGTAAGACGAAAAGAGGATATTGAAAATTTACGTCAATTTATTGACTATAATGGTGGTAAAAAAATAAAAATTATATCTAAAATTGAAAATATAGAAGGTATAAATAACTTTGATGAAATATTAGAATTATCAGATGGAATAATGGTTGCTAGAGGAGATATGGGGGTAGAAGTTGAATATGAAAGATTACCTGGAATTCAAAAACGCTTTATAAAGCAATGTTATAAATTAGGAAAAGTAGTTATAACTGCGACTCAGATGCTTGATTCAATGATAAATAATGCAAATCCTACAAGAGCAGAAATAACAGATGTTGCAAATGCTGTTTTTGATGGTACCTCAGCTGTTATGCTTTCGGCTGAAACTGCAGTTGGAAAATATCCTGTGCGTGCTATTAAGGTTATGTCAAAAATAGCAAAAAAAGCAGAGAACGATGCATTTGATATGGGAGTTTTTCAAAAGAAAATTTATGATTTAGAGAATAATGATACAACTAATGCAATTTGTGATGCAGCTTGTACTACTGCTAGGGATGTGAATGCAAAAGCATTAGTGGCAGTAACAAAATCAGGTAATACAGCCAGAGGAATGTCTAAATTTAGACCTAACAAGCTAATTATTGCAGCAACGCCTTCAAAAAAAACATATCATCAATTATCATTATCTTGGGGAGTTTACCCTGTGGTAGCTAAAATGAAAAAAAGCACAGATGATATTTTTGTTCATGCTATAGATTGTGCAAAACAAATAGATTTTGTGAAAGAAAAGGATATAGTAGTTATAACTGCAGGGATTCCTTTAGATATAACTGGAAATACTAATACTATAAAAGTTGAAATAGTGTAATTATATTTTAAAAATTTTTTATATATGTATATTATAATAAATTTTATTTTTTAAATAAATTTGTATGCATTCTAGAATAATGAAATATATATTGCTGAGCAATACCTGCATATTTTCCAAAATCAATAGAAGTATAATTTGGGAATAATTCGTTCATTGCTCTTTTCATCCATACATCTATAGGAAAAGCTTCCAACTTATAAAAACCATATAATAGCGTGCATTCTGCAACTTTTGGTCCTACCCCCTTAATTTTTTGCAGCTCTTTTCTAGCAAATTCTATGCTCATATTGCCTATATTATAAAAATCAATTTCACAATTTGAAATTTTTTTTGCAGCATCTAATATATATTTAGATCTAAATCCTGCTTTTAAAATTGATATATCTTGTTCTTTTAGATTTTTAAGAGTATCTGGCTTAGGAAAAGAATATTTATTTTTGGATAGCTCATTTCCAAAATTTTCGCATAATCTAGATATTATTCCTTTTATTCTAGGTATATTATTATTTTGAGATATAATAAAAGAGCATAATGTTTCCCAAGGATCTTGTTTTAAAATTCTAATTCCAGGAGCATATTTACAAGCTTTTGCCATGTTTTCATTTATATTTTTAAGTTTATTTTTTATAAAATTATAATCAAGATCAAAATCAAAATAATATTTCCAAAACAATTCAAATTCTGTTGGTTT
>CAYJNP010000132.1:0-2104 GCA_964371665.1 uncultured Eubacteriales bacterium
ATTATAAACATTTTAGAATATGTCGAATATATTTTTACAATAATATATATTATAAAAGTTGATGTTGCATGTTTTTATATATTATTTTAATTTCAATTAATGTATAAATTAATTGAAAATATGGTAAATATATTTTATAATTAAAACTATAAAAATCGAAAATTTAAATTTGTATTTGAGGAGTTGTTTTAATTGGAGAATTTATCAGTTGGTGCATCAGTTTTATTAACTGGCATTGTGGTTGTTTTCTTTACCTTAATTATTTTAATTTTTGTTATTATTGGATATTCAAAAATAATAGTTAAAGGATACAGAAAAAAAAATCCAATAATTGAAAAGAATTTAAAATCTGGGAGTATATCAAATACAAAAATTAAAAATGAAATTCCAAATGAAGTAATATCTGCAATATCTGCTGCAATATATTATTCATATGGATCAAATGCTAAGATATATTCAGTGAGTTGTTATAAAAAAAGCCAACAAATTAGTAGGTCATTATGGCAATTTGCAGGAAGAATGGAGAATACGAGGGCATTATAATTTTTATTGAAGGGAATGGTTTTAACTGTATATTTTAAATGAATTTTTAAATACAGTAAATAAAATTTTACTAGATTCAGGATTACTATCGTTACATTATCAAAATTATATTATGATAGCCATATCATGTGTACTAATATATTTAGCCATAGCTAAAAAATTTGAACCTCTTCTCCTTCTTCCAATTGCATTTGGTATGCTACTCGTTAACTTATATCCTCCAATAATAGCAGAGCCTAGTTTTAATTTAAAACTTGTGAGCGAATATATTTTTGAACATGGCGAAATCGCAAAATATTCAACAACAGTGTTAAACGGACAAATATATTATCAAATACCTAAAAATGGCGGCTTATTTTATTATTTGTACCAAGGAATAAAATTAGGAATTTTTCCTCCATTAATATTTTTAGGGATAGGCGCGATGACAGATTTTTCACCTTTAATAGCTAACCCGAAAAGTTTTATATTAGGTGCCGCAGCTCAAATGGGAATATTTATAACGTTTATTGGTGCTGTATTGCTCAACTTTAATCCATCTCAATCTGGATCCATATCAATAATAGGAGGGGCAGATGGTCCTACTGCTATATTTGTAGCATCAAAATTGTCACCAGAACTTTTAGGCCCAATTGCTATAGCTGCATATTCATATATGGCTTTGGTTCCAATTATACAGCCTCCTATAATGAAAGCACTAACAACTCATAAAGAGCGTTCGGTTGTGATGAAACAATTAAGGCAAGTATCAAAATTAGAAAAAATATTATTTCCTATTATTGTTACAGTAGTAGTAGCAATAATTTTACCAAGTGCAACAACATTGATTAGTATGTTGATGTTTGGAAATTTATTAAAAGAAAGCAGAGTAGCATATAGACTTTCCAATGCTGCTCAAAATGAGTTAATGAATATATTAACAATATTTTTAGGAATAACTGTTGGTTCAACAGCAACCGGTGAAGTATTTCTAAGTTTACAAACATTATCTATAGTTGCACTTGGACTTATAGCATTTTGTATTGGAACGGCAAGTGGAGTATTTTTTGGGAAGATTATGTGTAAACTTACAAATGGAAAAGTTAATCCTTTAATAGGTTCTGCTGGTGTTTCAGCTGTACCTATGGCGGCAAGAGTATCTCAAAAAATAGGTCAAGAAGCAAACCCATCAAATTTTTTATTAATGCATGCTATGGGTCCTAATGTATCAGGAGTTATAGGTTCTGCTATCGCAGCTGGAGTCATTTTGAATATTTTAGGATAAGTAAATTTAATTAGTAGCTTTATTTATATCCGTTAGGATTTTTTTCTTGCCAGTTCCAAGTATCTTTGCACATTTTAAATATATCTAATTTTGCTTCCCAATTAAGTTCAAATTTAGCTTTATTAGGATCAGAATAGCATATAGCTAAATCTCCTATTCGTCTAGGTCCTATAATATATTTAATATTTTTTCGGCTTGCTTGTTTAAATGCATTTACTAAATCTAAGACACTGTATCCTATACCTGTGCCCAAATTATAAATATTTATTCCATCATTAGATAATACTTTTTCCAAGG
>CAYJNP010000133.1:0-383 GCA_964371665.1 uncultured Eubacteriales bacterium
TTTTTCTTGTAACAGTTTGGCCTGTAGGCTCCCTTTTTGTTTGATGCATTTCTATAGTATTAGTAATATGTTTTTTTGTATTTGCCCATATTTTAGCATCAGCATGTTTTAGAGTTGAGTTTCCCCATTTATCTTCGAATATTCCACTAACCAGTAGTTCCCCTTTTGTAACAGCATCTCCGACATTTACTAATGATGTGCCATTATAAACTTCAATTTTTATAATTTCAGCATCTGAAGTTGATTTTATATTGCATGCTTCCTCTTTCGGAATTATATTTGGTGGGATCATTCTTTCTTTCATAGTAATTTCAGCTAAACTTCCGTTAATATTTATTGATATCCAAGATAAATTTGGAATTTGTAACATAAGATTTTGTTCA
>CAYJNP010000133.1:393-2099 GCA_964371665.1 uncultured Eubacteriales bacterium
TAAATTCATTTCCGTGAATGTCAATTTGCCATAAAAATAATGATAAAATATGTAAAGTTAAACAAAATATAATAATTCCGATTAAAAGACCATGTCTTTTTTTATATTTGTTAATTATAAATGGTAGACCTTGTTTATTTTGAATTTTAATTTTCATTTGAGTTTTTCTGCAAATATTTTTTAAGTATTTATATTCATTAGCAATAACTGATGCTGTTAAATTATTTTTATATTTTTTAATGCCCCAAATACCTATTTGAGATTTTGATATTAAGTTTATAAATCTTTCAGGAAATTTTCCATTAACATTAAAACTTACACTACCCAAAATCCATCTTATTATATGTATCATTTAATTGCACCTCATGTAATAAATTCTATAGAAATAATTACTCCATGAATAATTAAGGAATCTGGTGTAAGACATTTTATATCTAAATGTCTACCTGAAAATTTAGTAATCATTTTTCCTGTATTTATTTTTATAATATTTTCATCATATTCTAATATTCCCTTGCAACCATCTACTATAACTTCTCTATTACCATTAAATTCAAGCCTTGACATATTCATAACAGAACTTAATGGAATTTGCATAGCATTTATTAGTTTTTCTCCTCCATTTTTTGAATTTATTTTTTTCCTTTTATTTTTCATATATTTAAATCTCCTTAATGTAATAAAAAATCTTTGTTTTATAAAATTTATGCTTAATAAGCAATAAAAATCACAAATTTGAATATACATTAATTGAGAGGTGTTATATACTTGAATTTTAAAAATATAAAGATTATAGTTTTATTAATTACTGTGATTTTAGTTTCTTCCATCATAATCATATTTTCTGAAAGTAGTTCAATGGGAGTTAAAAACGGACTAGTTTTTTGTTTTAATATTCTAGTTCCTTCATTATTTCCTTTTTTGGTGTTGTCTAATTTTATTGTGAAATCAGGCTTAGCTTTAAAATTAGAGAGAAGAATGTCATCAACAATTAAATTTTTATTTAATTTACCAGGATGCACAGGACCAATTATATTATTAAGTTTTATAGGTGGATATCCAGTATCTGCAAAATCTATAAAATATTTGTTAGATATTAATGCTATTAATAAAAATCAAGCAAGCAGGATGTTATGTTTTTGCATATGTGCAGGACCTGCATTTGTAATATCATTTGTAGGAGAGAAACTTTTAAAATCTCCTCAAATAGGTTGGGTACTTTTTATATCTCAAATATCGTCTGCAATTATTATAGGCATTATGCTTGGAATATTTTGTCGAAATAAGGATGAAAAACATATTATTTCTCAAAAATTAAATTTAAAAGTAAATAATATTCCTTTTGCATTTATCAGTTCTTGCACTGATGCTTTTTATAGTTTAATAAATTTATGTTCGTTAGTGGTTATTTTTTATAGTATTTTGTCTGTTATTGAAGATGCGGGGTTTGCTAATATTTTTTCATTAATTTTTTCAAAATTAGGAGTACCTATAAATATTTCAAAAAGCTTTATTTCTATTTTATTAGAAGTAACTTATGCATGTAAATTATGTACTAATTATTTTTTACCAATTCAAATAATTTCATTTGCCTTAGGGTTTGCAGGGCTTTGTATCCATTTTCAGATTTTTTCTGTTTTTAGAAATTTTCCATTATCGTTTATAACTTTTTTTGGATTTAGAATAATTAATGGAATATTATCAGC
>CAYJNP010000134.1:0-1722 GCA_964371665.1 uncultured Eubacteriales bacterium
AAAAAGATATTTCATGGGGTTCTCAAATAAGATCATATACATTTATGCCCTATACTCTTGTTAAAGATCATAGAACAAATTTTGAATTTGGAAATATAAATTCAGTAATGGATGGAAATATAGATGGATTTATAAATGAATATTTAAAATTTATTAATCTAGATAAGATAAAGTAGTTTTTGAATCATGACTGAAGTTCTATAATTTTTTTAATTATATTTATTGGATTTTCTGATAAATTTATTTTTATAGATATATAAGGTTTTGAACCTGCATTTATCATTATTTTATTTTTAAATAGGTTATGAAAAAACACAGACAAAACGCTAGATAATTTTTAAATAGTTTTGTAATTTTAGAAATTTTTTGCATATCTATATTTTTAATATATAAGTTAATTAATCCGGAAGATTGTTTAATTTCATATATTCCTAAGGCAGAAGCGGTAGCTCTAATAATTGCTATATCAATAAGCCCATTAACTGAATTTGGAATCTCTCCAAATCTATCTATTAATTCATCTATAACATCGTAAGATTCTTTAATTGTTCTAATATTTGATATGCGTTTATATATGTTAAGTCGCTGATTTAAATTTGATATATAGTAATCTGGAATATAAGCTTCTATATTTAAATCTACTAAGCATTCAATATCATCGTTATTACTTTTTTTACCTTTTTCTTCGTTTATAGCATCATGTAAAAGTTTAATATACATGTCGTATCCTACATCTTCCATGTTACCATGTTGCTCAGCGCCTAAAATATTTCCTGCTCCACGAAGTTCTAAATCTCTCATTGCTATTTTAAATCCAGATCCAAATTCAGTGAATTCTCTAATTGCTTCGAGTCTTTTTTGAGCAATATCACTTAGAATTTTATTTTTTTTGAATGTGAAATATGCATAAGCATGTCGAGATGATCTTCCTACTCTTCCTCTTATTTGATGTAATTGTGAAAGCCCCATTTTATCTGCATTATTAATAATAAGAGTGTTAGCATTTGGTAGATCAATTCCAGTTTCAATAATAGTAGTACAAATTAAAACATTTATTTCTTGATTGAGCATTTTCATCCATACTTTTGAGAGGTTTGATTCAGACATTTTTCCGTGACCTATTCCTACTATAGCTTCGGGAATCTGTAAGCTAATTGAATTTGCAATTCTTTCGATAGATTCTACATTGTTGTGCAAAAAAAATACCTGCCCTCCGCGTCTGAGCTCTCTTTTAATAGCTTCTCCTATAATAATAGGATCATATTCAAGTACATATGTTCTCACAGGGTGTCGATCATGAGGAGCTTCATCTAATGTAGACATATCTCTTAACCCTGACATAGCCATATTTAAAGTACGAGGAATTGGTGTAGCTGATAGAGTAAGTATGTCTACATTTTTATTAATAGTTTTAAATCGTTCTTTTTGAGATACACCAAATCTTTGTTCTTCATCTATAATTACAAGACCTAAATTATAAAAAGACACATCTTTTTGAACTAACCTGTGAGTTCCAATTATAAAATCTATTTCTCCATTTTTAATTTGGTTAATAATTTCAATTTGTTGCTTTTTGGTTCTAAATCTAGAAAGAATTTGTACTTTTATAGGATACGATTCAAATCTTTTTGAAATAGTTTGAAAATGTTGCCATGCAAGAATAGTGGTAGGAGCTAAAATTGCACACTGTTTTGAATCTGTAATACATTTAAAAGCAGCTCT
>CAYJNP010000134.1:1732-2092 GCA_964371665.1 uncultured Eubacteriales bacterium
CGACTTCTGTTTTACCAAAGCCAACATCTCCACAAAGCAACCTATCCATTGGATATTTTTTTTCCATATCATTTTTTATTTCATCTATACATCTAAGTTGATCATCTGTTTCTTCATATTCAAAATGAGATTCAAAATCTTTTTGCCATTCACTATCTTCAGAGAAAGCGTGCCCTTCTGCTTTCAGCCGTTGAGAGTATAATTTGATTAGTTCTTTTGCTATATTTTTAACAGCAGATTTTACTCTGGATTTTGATTTTTGCCATTCATTTCCTTTTAAATTATTTACCTTTATTTTTGTTTCTTCCCGAGGACCTATATATTTAGAAATCAAATCAAGTTGAGTAACTGGCAGATATA
>CAYJNP010000135.1:0-2058 GCA_964371665.1 uncultured Eubacteriales bacterium
AGCCACAAAATATTTTTCTCTCCCAGCTGTTAATATGGATCAATTTCCCGAAATGACTGATGAATTTATAACTCAATTACGTACTAACAAACCTAAATTTATTGTAATAGATAATAATAAATTTAGTCCTAAAAATATTAAAATTGATTATGAATTAATGATTTTAATTAATGAAAATTATAAAAAATATAGTAATATAGATTCGTTAAAAATATATATAATTAATTGAGAAAGAAGACATAATCATGCAAAATAAAATTTTAACCTTAATTATTCCTGCATATAATGAAGAGGATACTTTAAAAACATTTTATGAGGAAACTAATAGAGTCGAAAGGCTTATCTCAAAAGTAAAATTTGAATATTTATTTATTGACGACGGTTCTAAAGATAAAACACTAGAAATTTTACGTGATTTATCCAAAAAAATAGATAATGTCAATTATATATCTTTTTCAAGAAATTTTGGAAAAGAAGCAGCAATTTATGCTGGTCTTAAAAATGCAAACGGTGATTATGTAGCAATTTTAGATGCTGATCTACAAGATCCACCATCTTTATTATTGGACATGCTTTCATGTGTAGAAAAAGAAGGATATGATTGTGTAGGTTCAAGGCGTATAACAAGAACTGGTGAGCCTCCTATTAGATCGTTTTTTTCAAAAACATTTTATAAACTTATAAATAAAATATCAAAAATAGAAATTGTTGATGGAGCGAGAGATTTTCAGCTTATGTCAAGAAAAGTTGTAAATGCTATTTTAGAAATAGGAGAATATAATAGATTTTCAAAAGGTATTTTTGGATGGATTGGATTTAATAAAAAATGGATAGAATATGAAAACATAGAGCGTTTATCTGGAAAAACGAAATGGTCTTTTATTTCATTATTTTTATATGCTTTAGATGGAATTATCGCTTTTTCTACAGTTCCACTTATTATTTCATCTTTATTAGGAATTTTATTTTGTTTTTTATCGTTAGCTATAATTATATTTATTATTATTAGAACTTTATTATTTGGAGATCCAACTTCTGGTTGGCCATCATTAGCTTGTTTAGTAATGTTTGTAAGTGGAATACAATTATTTTGTATGGGAATTATTGGTCAATATTTATCAAAAACATATCTTGAAACTAAAAAAAGACCTATTTATTTAATCTCAGAAATATCATTTAAAAATACATAAAAATTTTTATTTTTAAAGTATAAAAAGATAGTTAAGCTAAATTCACAAATAAACCTAGTATAATAATTATTTTTAACTAAGTTTAACAAAAATAATTAAAGTTTATAAAACAATTTATTTTCTGATTAATTTTACTATTTTAAATATTATTATTTTAAATATTATATTATATGTCACAAAACAAGTGCTTGACTTTTAAATAAAATTAGTATATGATAAAGTCATAGTATGATAAGTTTAAAAAATTAAATGTGGAAGGTGATTAGAATGGTAAAATTTTATGATATTTACATTAAAAGAGGATTTGATTTAATTTTTGCTGTTATTGCTCTAATTATTTTATCACCAATTTTTATAATAATTTCTGTGGCTATAAAATGTACAAGCAAAGGAAATGTTTTATTTAAACAAAAACGAGTTGGTAAACATGGTCAAATTTTTACTATGTACAAATTTAGAACTATGTCTGTAGACGCTCCAGAAAATTTATCTACTTATGAAATAGATTTAGAAAAATTTATTAATCCTTTAGGAGGATTTTTAAGAAAAACAAGTTTAGATGAACTTCCTCAGATTTTTAATATAATAAAGGGAAATATGAGCATAATTGGTCCTAGGCCTTTAATTCCACAAGAAAAATCTATTCATAAAAGAAGACACGAACTCAATATTTATTCTGTTTTACCTGGAATTACTGGTTTATCTCAAATTCATGGTAGAGATCAAATATCAATTGAAGATAAAATCAAATACGACTCAAAATACATAGATGAAATAGGTATTAAAATGGATATAAATATATTTTTTAAATCAATTATAAAAGTATTAAAAAGAGAAGGTATATTAGAAGAGTCATACGATAAAAATG
>CAYJNP010000136.1:0-2053 GCA_964371665.1 uncultured Eubacteriales bacterium
TAATTTAAATCATAATCATTTATTTTAAAATTTCCATTAGTATTATCATAAGACATTCCTTTTAAAATTTCAGGATAATATATATTTATTGAAAAAATTTCGTATGTTGCTCGAGATATTCCAAAGTGTATATTATCATTTTTATATAGCATATTAGCCTGTGCAGAAAATTTAGTTATTATAGTATCATTATTTTCACTTTTATTTTTAAAGCTACATGATGTACAAATTAGGATAACAAATATAAAAACTAAAAAGAATTTTTTCATAAAATATCCCCTATAATTTTGTTTTATAAATGTTTATGTAATAAATATAATAACTATGAACAGTTATATATATTTTAAATTTAAAATTTAAATATATGTTAATTTGTAAGGTATCATAATGCAAATATAAAAATAAAATTAAATAATAAAATATTTTAATGCATAATAAGACATAAATCTCTTTTTAAAAATGAGATAATATTATTAATTTGTATAGGAGGTAAAATGAACAGAGTTGTTTATATCGATATTTTAATATCTACTAATTTAATTATTAATTATTTTATACTTTTAGCAACAGCTAAATTTTTAAAAAAATATTATTTTATCTTCTATTTTGTCTTCTATATATTCTCTTTACATATTTATTCCAAATGTTAATTTTATTATTTCAATAATAATAAAAATTTTAATGGCTTTATCAATTGTAGCAGTTGCTTTTGGAATTAAAAATAAAACAGTACTCTTAAAATCCATGATTTGTTTTTATTCAACGACATTTGCTTTTTGCGGAATTACTTTTTCTATATGGTATATGTTATCTAACGATAAGTTGTTTATTAATCATGGAATAATTTATTTTAACATATCGCCTGTATACTTAATCGCTCTAATTGCTTTAAGCTATGTTTTAATTAGATTTTTAAATAATATTTTAGGAAAACAAAAAAACAAAAACATATTTTGTGATGTACAAATAGATATTGGAACTCAATTCTCACAGTTGAGAGGGAAAATAGATACAGGAAACACATTAAAAGAACCCTTTTCTAATATTCCTGTTATAGTGGTAGAATATAAATGTGTAAAAAAAATTATACCAAAAGATATTATAAATGTTTTTGAAATAGAAAATGTTTCTAATATTAATTATGAAAAATATTTAAAAGCAAATAAAAAATTTAGATTAGTTCCATTTAAAATAATATCTCAAAATGGTTTACTTCCTGCTTTTAAACCAGATAAAATTATAATATCTCAAGGAAATAATAAAACAGAAAAAGAAGCATATGTGGCAGTTTGTAGATCACAAAAATTAGGAGACGAATTTGAGGCTCTTATAAATCCTGAATTAATTGAATTTTAAAAGATCGGTGGAATTTATATGAATAATTTTTATATTTGTATAAGAATAAAATTGTTTAAATACATTATAAAACTCAAAAAAATCTTAGGGTTTGAAGATATTCACTATATAAATGGTCCTGAAATTTTACCTGCCCCACTTACGAAATCTGAAGAAGAAATAGTAATGAATAATATTAAAAACGGAAAAATTAATGCTAGAGAGCCTTTAATTACACATAATTTAAGGTTAGTTGTATATATAGCAAAAAAATTCGAATCAACAGGAGCAGGGGTAGAAGATTTAATATCTATTGGTACTATTGGACTAATTAAAGCGGTTAAAACTTTTTGCCCTGAAAAAAATATAAAACTTGCTACATATGCTTCAAGATGTATAGAAAATGAAATATTAATGCACTTAAGAAAAAATTCTCAGCTAAAAAATGAAATGTCTATTGATGATCCACTAAATGTAGATTGGGATGGAAAAGAACTATTACTTTCAGATATTCTTGGAAGTGAAAATGATGTTGTTAATCATAAAATAGAACAAGAAGTAGAATGTAGTTTGTTAATAGAAGCGGTAAATAAACTTTCTGAAAGAGAAAGAAATATAATGCAAATGAGATTTGGTTTAGAAGGAAAAAAGGAACATACTCAAAAAGAAGTTGCTGATTTGCTTGGAATATCTCAGTCATACATATCTAGGCTTGAAA
>CAYJNP010000137.1:0-2019 GCA_964371665.1 uncultured Eubacteriales bacterium
GCTAGAGTATTAGATATTTTAATAGAAGATGATAAAAATGATTTTTCAACAGCAATTAGATTATCTGAAAAATATAGTGAAGACTCTAACGTCATAGGAGTAGTTGGACATTGGAATACAGAAATCACACTTGCTATGTCTGATATCTATGAAAGAAATAAAACTGTTATGTTGTCGCATTATAATTCAACTCCTGCTTTAATTAAATCAGATAGCAATTATATTTTTCAAAATATCCCCACAGATATTATAATAGGAAAAGATTTATGTGATTTATCTAAAAAATTAGGAAATAAAAATGTAGTATTGTATTACGATGAAGATATTCATGGGCAAATTATGTCAGCTAATATGGAAATTTATGCAAATAAAATTGGCTTAAATATTTTAGACAAATTTTCTGGAACTATTGATAATCAACAACTACAACAGCTTAGTAATAAGTGGGATTTATTGAATTATGATGCTGTTATACTTTCTACTACACTAGAATCAGGAGTAAATATGATTAATAGAATGTATAATATTAATCCTAAATTAAAATTTTTCACTTCTGATAACTTAGATTCCAATAAAGTTATTTCTATTTTAGGTGCTGGTTGAAATAATTCAATTATTAGTAGTCTTTATAATAAAAATATAGATAATGATGTAGCTAATAACTTTAGAAAAAAATATATAGAAAAATATAATGAAGAACCTGATTCAATGGCAATATATGGATACGATAGTCTAAAAATAATATCAGATTCTGTTATATATCATGGGATAAGAACTAGTGAAGATTTAAAAAATTATTTATCTAATACAGAAACTATTAGTAGCATTTTTGGAGAAATATCATTTAAAAATTCTCATGAAGTAGAGGGAAGACAAGTATACAATAAAACAATTGAAAATTCGAATTTTAAATATATAGATTAAAGGTTAGCTTTATAAGGTTTTTAAATTATAAGGAGAGAAAAAATGCCTGACAAAAAATTTTTTAGAGAAATTGCTCTAAACAAAATATCGTCTCCGGAAGAATTAGATAGCCAATTATCTATAATTTCATCTAAAGGTTGGATAGCTTTGATATCTGCTATTATTTTAGCTATAACAACAATTATTTGGGGATTTTATGGTAATATACCCCAAAAAATAACTGGTAAAGGAATTGTAATATATGGAGCAGGAATCGGTGATATTGTCGCTTCAGCTTCAGGGCAGATTTCTGACATAAGTATAACTACTGGTTCAGTTGTAGAATCTGGTCAAATTATTGCAAGGCTAAATACAGATTCATATAATGAAGAAATTATCAATCTAAATTTAGCATTAGAGGCATTAAATAATATATCATCTTCAGAAATTAATTTGACAACTAATGTTTTGAGCTATGAAATATATATTGAATTACTTTCTATGGAACAAAATATAAAAAATGCTAAATATAATGTAGAATTTAAAAAATCAGCATTATCTAAAGCACAAGAAGAAAAAAAACAGTCTATACAAGAACAAATTTCTTTAATAAGTGGAATAAAAAGCAAAATATATAGTGCACAAAAAAAATTAGACGAATATTTGAATTTTAAAGGAGATATTTCGGGATATGATCCTACAAAAGAATCTCAAAAATCACAAATAGAAAATTATAATATAGAACTCAGAGAAAATGAAAATAAACTAAGTTTATTGCAAAAAAATTCACTAGAAATTTATGAACTAGAATATCAACAAGCACAACATCAACTATTGGAATTCGAATCAGAATTTTTAGAAATTGTTGAATTAAAAAAAGAAGACATAAAATCTCAAATATCATTATTATCTGATAAGCTCTTAGGAACTCAAACTACTATTAAATCTAATTTTTCAGGTGAAATAATAGATTTAAAATTCTCTAAAGGAGATTATGTGGAAACAGGAAACTCTTTTGCTTCTGTAGCTAAGAGCAATAGTAATACTAATGTTCAAAAAATATATTTATATTTCCCACTGGAAGATGGAAAAAAAGTTAAAAATGGCATGGAGGTT
>CAYJNP010000138.1:0-2011 GCA_964371665.1 uncultured Eubacteriales bacterium
GATTAAAAGATATAGAGGGAATTAAACTTTCCTTTATTCCAAAGGAAATAAAATCAAATTATGCATATTTTCCAGTGGTATTTGATAATTATAAGTATACAAGAGACGAGATTTTAAAAAAATTAAATGATGAAAATATAGTAGCAAGGAAATATTTCTATCCTTTAATAAATGATTATGAGTGCTATAGAGATAAATATTCATCTAATGATACTCCAATAGCAAAATATATAGCAGACAGAGTTTTGACATTACCACTATATGCAAATTTAGAGCTAAAAATAGTCGATAAAATATGTGATATTATTTTGATATGAAATACTATAATACCAAAACTTTTCAAAAAATTTTAAATATGTTTATGTTAACTTAAGTTTATTACATGAAGGTTATATTAAGCTATAACTATTCTTAATAAAATGAAGTGAAATGAAATAACAAAAACCTTAGCTTAAGAAAGAGGAGTTATTTTGAAAATAAATTCATACTCCAATAACAGAAGTAGTATTTAATAAAATTTGATTGTAAAAATTAAGAAAAGGAAGTAAAAAGTAAGAATATTATACCCATATTAGTAACTTATGTGCTAATTAAACCAAATAAAAAGTCCGTATAATTTAAATACAAAATAAAATTAAACAAAAAGAGTTTTGAAGTCACAAAATTTTAAAACATAAAAATTTATAATCAAACTAAACATTTGAAATATGTAGAATAACGATAGTTAGAAAATTTAAAAAATAGATTGAATGAACTACCTCAAATATTGAAGTACTTAAAGACAATGAAGTCTCAAAAGCAGAATGAGAGTGAATATACTTATGAAAAAAAAGTAGAAATTATAGATTTTGTTATGCTATAAGATGGAGGGACATAAGAATACATTCATACAGTTCAAGCTAAGGGGAAGTAAAAAATAAATTAGAATAGACTTATATTATATAATACTAAAATATATAGTTGGGTATAATTATTATGCTTAAAGTAGTGCATAGTGTTAGTTGGAAGGAAAAAATAATGAAAAAAATAGCTTTTGTGGATAATTCATTAAAAAATTTATTGAATTTTAGAGGTGAAATAATAAAATATTTTTTAGATAATGGAAAAAATGTAACTTTAATAATTCCTAAAGATGAAAGTATAGAAATAAAAGAGTTCGATAAGAGATTAAATATATATTATATTAATATTTTAAGAAAAAATAAAAACCCTTTTAAAGAAATTGAATATTTATTGAATTTATTAAAAATATATAAAGAGGAGAAATTTGATTTAATATTTCACTATACGATAAAGCCAAATATTTATGGAAACATAGCAAGTAAATTAACAAAATCTAAAAGTATATCCATAATAACAGGCTTAGGATATTTATTTATAAATAAGAGCTTTTTTACTAAAATAGGAGAAGTGTTATATAAAATATCATTAAAATTTGCAAAAGAAGTATGGTTTTTAAATGAAGACGATAAGATTGAATTTCTTTCAAGAAAATTAGTATTAGAAGAAAAAGTGATGATACTTCCAGGTGAGGGGATTAATGTAGAGAAATTTAGACCATTAAAAAAAGAAAGAAAAAACAAAAAGATTATATTTTTAATGATAGCACGAATTTTATTGGATAAAGGTTATAAGGAATATGTAGAAGCAGCCAGAATAATAAGAGAAAAATATAATGAAGTTGAATTTCAACTTCTAGGAGAAATAGATATTGACAATCCTTCAGGAGTAAAGAAAACAACTGTAATGAAAGCTCATATTAAAGGTGATATAAATTATTTAGGAGTAACTAATAATGTTAATGAGATAATAGCGGAAGCTGATTGTATAGTATTGCCTTCTTATAGAGAAGGAATTCCCAGAACATTAATGGAGGGTGCAGCAATGGAGAAACCATTAATAGCAACTGATGTAGTTGGGTGTAGAGATGTGATAAGAGATAATGATAGTGGATATTTATGTGAAGTTAGATCAGGTAGAGATTTAGCACAAAAAATGGAAAAATTCATAT
>CAYJNP010000139.1:0-1990 GCA_964371665.1 uncultured Eubacteriales bacterium
TAAATCCTTTACAAAAAATTTAAAATATTATAAAATATTGCTCTGTGTAATTAATATAATTAAAGAAAATATATGGTGGTATGGTTTTATGAATAATGATTTTCCAAGAATTATTGCTTTGTTAAGAAAAGAACGTGGATTAAGCCAAAAACAAGTTGCAAATGATCTTAATATATCTCAAGCACTTCTTTCTCATTATGAGAAGGGTGTTAGAGAATGCGGATTAGATTTTTTAGTTAAATGTTCTAAATATTATGGTGTAACTTGTGATTATATTCTTGGAATATGTCCTGATAGATCTGGGATGACTATAAATGTAGATGATATTCCTGAATTTATTGGAACAAAAGAAAATAAATTTAAGGGCAGTCTTTTGCCTATTTTAAATAAAAAATTGATTGTAAATACTATAAATATTATATTTGATGTTTTGAGTGTAATTGGAAATAAAAGCCTAATAAATGAGGTTTCGGCATATTTGATGATATCTGTTTACAAAATGTTTAGAATAGTATACTCTAATCACAATAAAAATCCTCAAGGATTATTTTCAATTCCTAAACAAGTATATACTGGGGTTTCATCTGCAGCAATAAATATTGCTGAATCTAATTGTTTGTGTGTTATAGAGGGTGAAAATATATTTAATTTAAAAGGTTTAAATGATAAAGATCGAATATATATTACGCCTGAAAATATTTCTAAAAATTATCCTTTGCTAGCATCTTCTGCTTATAATTTAATTCAAAATTCAGAATTAAGAATGGGTATTAAATAAAACAAATAAGTTACATATATTTTTTTAGTGTTATCTACTTAAATTTAAGATTAATTAATTTTAAATAAATTAAATATGAAAGAGCTTAAGTATATTAGCAAATATAAAGCAAACTATTATTCCGCATATAGTTGGAACTATGAATGATACTATTGTCCATTTTAAGCTTTTGGTTTCTTTTTTTATAGTTAAAATTGTAGTTGCACATGGAAAATGCATTAATGAAAATAACATTGTACAAATTGCGGTTATATATGTCCAACCGTTGGATACTAGTAATTCTTTTAAAGAATCTAAACCATCTAAATCCATTATACTACCTGTAGATAAATAACTCATAATTATTATTGGTATTACAATTTCATTTGCTGGAAATCCTAATATAAATGCAAGAAGAATTACTCCATCTAAGCCGATCAATTTTGCGAATGGATCTAAAAAATTAGAACAATAGTTTAATATACTTTGGTCTAAAATAAAAATATTAGATAATAACCATATAATAAATCCAGCAGGAGCTGCTACTATCATGGCTCTTCCTAAAACAAATAAAGTTCTATCGAAAATAGATCTAACAACGACTTTTAAAAATTGAGGACGTCTATAAGGTGGAAGTTCAAGAATAAAAGAAGAAGGAATTCCTTTTAATAGTGTTTTAGATAAAATTTTAGAAATAATTATTGTCATAAATATACCTAAAATTATAATAGAAGTTAATATTACAGCTGACAATATTGAATTTAAAGGTGATATTAGTAGCCCTGTAAAAAACATAGTTATTATTGCTATTAATGTTGGAAATCTTCCATTACAAGGCACAAAATTGTTTGTAATAATAGCAATTAATTTTTCTCTAGGTGAATTTATAATTCTGCATCCAATTATTCCGCAAGCATTGCATCCAAAGCCCATGCACATAGTTAGTGCTTGTTTCCCGTGAGCATTAGCTTTTTTAAAAAAGCTATCCATATTAAATGCGACTCTTGGTAAATATCCCGAATCTTCAAGTAATGTAAATAAAGGGAAAAATATTGCCATTGGAGGGAGCATTACTGAAACTACCCAAGCAAGTGTTCTATATACACCTGAAACTAGTATTGAATCGATATATTTAGGGATAGGCATATTTAAAAATAAAATGTGAAGTTGATTTTCAATCCAAAATAAAAATTTAGCTAGAATTATCGAAGGATAATTAGCTCCTACAATAGT
>CAYJNP010000140.1:0-1972 GCA_964371665.1 uncultured Eubacteriales bacterium
AAATAGTTATAAAGAACCATTAAAAAATTTTAAAATAGTTGTTGATGCTGGAAATGGTGCTGGAGGATTTTATGCTGAGAAGGTTTTAAAACCTTTAGGTGCAGATATATCAGGGAGTCAATTTTTAAATCCAGATGGAATGTTTCCCAATCATATGCCTAATCCAGAGAATAAAGATGCAATGAAATCTATTTGTAGTGCAACGTTAAAAAATAATGCCAATTTAGGAATTATATTTGATACTGATGTTGATAGAGTTGGTGCAGTAGATTCTAATGGAAAAGAGATAAATAAAAGCAGATTAATAGCTTTAACTTCTGCAATAGTTTTAGAACAAAACCCTGGAAGCACTATAGTAACTGATTCTATAACATCACCTAACTTAAAGACTTATATTGAAAATGATTTATGCGGAAAACATCTTAGATTTAAAAGAGGCTATAAAAATGTAATTAATGAATCAATTAGATTAAATAATATAGGAATAGATAGTGCATTAGCTATAGAAACTTCGGGACATGCTGCTTTAAAAGAAAATTATTTTTTAGATGATGGTGCATATCTTATTACAAAAATAATAATAAAAATGGTAAAACTTAAAAATGAAGGAAAAACAATAGAAAATTTACTTACAAACTATTTAGATGCAAAAGAAAGCATGGAGTATAGGATACCAATAAAAATAAAAGAATATGAAAATTATGGTGAAAATATTATAGCTGAATTAGCTAATTATGCTAAAAATCGAGATGGGTGGAATTTATCAAACGACAGTTTTGAAGGGGTTCGTGTATGTTTTAATAAATCTAATGGAAATGGATGGTTTATATTAAGGTTAAGTATTCATGATTCTGTTATGTCACTTAATATAGAAAGCGATAATACAGGTGGAGTAAGTATGATTTTATCAAAACTTGAGAGTTTTTTAAAAATATATACTGATTTAGATTTAAGTTGTATAATAAACTAAGATTATAGTTATTAATTTTAGAATATTTTTACAGTAATTTTTTTTAAATAAAATAAAAATTCCCCTGAGATTTTAAGACTCAAGAGAATTTTTATTTAAATAAGGGAATTAGCAGCCGCAGCCACAGTTATTTGAAGAATCTCCACATCCGTTATCACCACAGCAACATACTAAGAAAATTATAGCTAAAATGATAATCCAGCAGCAGTTGTTTCCTCCGAAAATTCCATTGTTACAACACATAATATATTTCCTCCTTTTATTAGTTTCAATAATATAATATTAAAACATATTAAGATGCGTTACAAAAATTTTTCTTCTTAAATATTACATAATGTGCAATGAGAAGATAGTATACATATGTAATATCTAATACAAGGAGAACAATTTAATATGTATAATTTTAAAGATTTTACTCAAAAAGCTAATAATGTTTTGAATTTAGCTATAAGTAGTGCAGAAGAAATGGGGCATACCTATGTAGGAAGTGAGCATATATTATTAGGAATTTCAAAAGAAGGAACGGGAGTTGCTTATGTTATATTTAAAGAACTTGGAATAACCACCTCTATTATATATAATATTATAAAAGAAAAAGTAGGAGTTGGAAACAGAACACGTGTTACTATTTCTGATTTTACCCCTAGAACAAAAAGGATATTGCAGATGGCAGTATTAGGGGCCGCAAAAATAGGATATAATTATGTGGGAACAGAACATCTTTTAATAGCGTTAATGCAAGAAAATGATAGTTATGCAGTAAAATTTTTAAATCAACTTGGAATAGAAGAAAAAGAAATATCAAATAAAATAAAAGATAAATTAGATCAAGTTAGCGGCTTAGATAATAGCTTATTTAATGAAAATAAATATTTATCTAAAAAATATAAAAGTAGTAATACTAAGACATTAGATCAGTTCGGAAGAAACCTTACATTAATGGGAGCAAAAGGTCAAATCGATCCAGTGATAGGTAGAAAAAATGAGATCGATAGAGTAATT
>CAYJNP010000141.1:0-1959 GCA_964371665.1 uncultured Eubacteriales bacterium
ACTTTGATCAATAAAATCTGTTTCTATAACATAATAATATTTATTATATGATTTATAAGGCAATTCACAAATATACCCAGAAATTTCTGTAGCACTATTATCAAGATTTTCTAATGGTTTTACATTGTTCAAATATATAAAACTATAAATTCCCATTGCAATCGAAATCGTTAAAAATATAATTGGCAAAATAAGTTTTGTTCTTACTTTTTTAATAAATAAAGAAAAAATAAAAAAACATAAAAAAGCGACTGCTAAAATAACAGACGCTCCCATTCCAAAATAAACTGCAGCCATAAGCGCAACTAAATAAGCAAATCCTATTAGTGCAAATGGCCTCCCAATCATATAAACTTCTCCTTTATTTTTGAATACTACCTTTTAAATAAAGGTATGGATTCTAAAAAAATGATATCATTTCTCTTGTCAGAATCCCCCTCAGCTAAAACACAAGTTTTTGCAACCGTTTCTCCACCAGCTTTTCTGACCAACGTTTCTATCGCAGCTAAAGATTCACCTGTACTAATAACATCATCAACTATTAATACTTTTTTACCTTTTAAATATTCATAATCATTCTGAGATAAATATAAATGTTGAATTTTTGCAGTTGTTATAGACTTAACTTGCACTTTAATCGGATTAGTCATATAAAGTTTTTCACTTTTTCTTGCAACTATATATTTTTTATTAGATTTTCTTGCCATTTCATAGCACAAAGGGATCCCTTTAGCTTCAGCAGTAATTAAAACATCAAATTCAGGGCACTTATTTAAAATTGATTCTGCTACTTTTATTGTCAACTCAACATCACCAAACATTATAAACGCAGCTATATCTAAATTTTCTCCAACACTACATATAGGTAGTTCTCTCTGGCAACCTGCTATTGTAATTTTGTAAACTTCACTCATTTTATAATCACTACTCCCCAAAATATAAATTATTAAATATTGAATTATTTTTAATCAAATTTAACCTGGAGGCCAATTCATAGATCTTCCACCTAAAAGATGAAAATGCATATGATTTACAGTTTGTCCCCCATCTTCCCCAAAATTTGACACTACTCTATATCCATTTTTTAATTTTAATTTTTTAGATATACATTTTATTCCTTCAAAAATTTTAGAAATTAAAAAACTATTATCAACACTCATATTATCTATAGATTCAATATGTTTTTTTGGTATTATTAAAACATGTACAGGTGCCTTAGGATCTAAATCGTAAAAAGCAAATATATTTTCATCTTCATAAACTTTATTACAAGGAATTTCTTGATTCACAATATTGCAAAAAATACAGTTCACTCTTAAATTGCCTCCATAGAATTTTATTTGATTATATCTAAAAATATTTTCTCAATTGAATTAAATATCTCATTAATCTTATTTTTATCTTTAACACCAGCCATAGCTATTTCAGCTTTTCCTCCACCTTTACCACCAGCAATTTTTAAAAATTCTTTAATTAATTTACCTGCATAAATTCCTCTCTTGATAGGTTCCTTTCCAACTGCAACAGCAAGCATTATTTTATCATTGCTTTTTGATGCTATAACCGATAAACACCTAGGCTCTTTATCTCTTATTCTATCACATATATCTTTTAAATTTCCAGCTGTTATTTCCTCATTATCTTCAATAAAATTAGCTTTTACTATTTTAATTCCATTTATTAAATTAAAATTATTTAATATTTTTTTAATTTTTATATCTAAAATTTTAGAATTTAACTTCCCAATCAATATGTTCTTTTCTTTTAATTCCAAATTTACAGATGTGCATTTTTTAATAATATCAACTGAATTTTTTAATTTAAGTTCCTTAGCACATTTTTCTATAGTATTTAAAGAATTATTTGTGATATCTAATACCCCTTTTCCCGTAACAGCTTCAATTCTTCTTACTCCAGAAGCTACAGATCCTTCAGACACTATCTTAAATAATCCTAATT
>CAYJNP010000142.1:0-1958 GCA_964371665.1 uncultured Eubacteriales bacterium
AAGATAACATAGAAAAATAATGATGCAATAAAAAACATTGTAAAGGGTTTTATAAACCAATTTGTTATCCACGTAACAAACAACCCTTTTGGGTTTTTGCCTACATTTTTTATACTTTTGAAATTCACTTTCATCATCATTGGATAAATCATTAACCAAATTAAAATGGCAATAGGAATTGATACCTTTGCATATTCAAACTTTCCTAGAAAATCAGGAATACTAGGTATAAACTTTCCAATTAAAATTCCTACTGTCATACAAGCAATAACCCATATGGTTAAATATTTTTGAAAAAAACTGATACCTTCATTTTTTTGTCTATCCATAAATCACACCCCAAAACATAGAATTTTTTCTATATATTAAATTTAAATAAAAATGCTAAGAAAGTAACTATGTTTATTCTGAGCATTTAAATTTATTTGTTTTGTTTTTGTGGCATATGCAATCTGGTTTATCTGAAATTAAAACTTTAAATTCTTGGTAAAAAGCATTTAAATTTTCAATATTTAATGAATAGTATGCCCATTTCCCATCTCGTCTAGCATTTATTAATCCTGATTCTGATAAAACTTGCATATCGTGCGAAAGAGTGGGCTGCGTAACATTGAATTCTTCTAAAATTCTGCAAGCACATAATTCTCCACAAGAAAGCATATCTACAATTCTAAGCCTTTTAGGATCAGCTAAAGCTTTTAATGTTTTAGAGTACCTAATATATTTTTCTTCCATATATTTCACCTCATATAGATTTTTTTCTATATATGTATTATATGCAGAATATTTAAATGTGTCAACGTACAGATAGTCAAATACAATTAATAATAATTTTACTAATGAGGATGTTAAGTTTCTAGATAGTGAAAAAATTAAAGTTGAATTAAACTCACAGCAGTCGGCATTGACATTTCAAAAAATCTGTTTTACATTTTTTAAAGATTGTCTTCGCTGGGTGAGAGATTACGGTTTGGACATCTTGACGGACGATAACTGAAATATGCGTTTAATTAATTTTAGATTTGACACCTACGGTAGAGGTAAATTTGGTGATGAAATATCTTTACCGTCGAAAAATTTGCATCGCATATGGCGATAGAACTCGGTTGTTTGGATATTGTAAACACAGAACTTGCTTCAGAGGCTAGAGAAGAAGGGTTTAATAAAATAGCAACTCTTTTTGAAGAAGTGGGGAAAATCGAAAAAGAACATGAAGAAAGGTATAGAGATCTTTTAGAAAATATTAAGAATAATAGAGTATTTAAAAAAGAAAATGTTGTTATTTGGAAATGTATTAATTGCGGGCACATTCATGTTGCGGCTGAATGCCCAGAAGTATGTCCTGTTTGTTCTCACCCTAAATCATATTTTGAATTGCAACAAAAAAATTATTAATTTAAATTTTTTAATATACACATTAAAACCTGTAGCTGTTGTTAAATTCAGTAGTTATAGGTTTTTAGTTTTATAATATAAACAACAAAAAGAGAGCGATTAGCTCTCTTTTAATGATTAATTTAAATTGAAAGAATAATTAATTTAAATTGAAAGTAGGTTAAGTTAAAAAACGAAAAGACATTTTAAGAAGTTAATATAAAATTAAATATTCAAGTTAATCAAATTCCTTCTTTAACATTAAGGTGAAGTTGTGGGAACGAGTGAATAATTTGCAATGAGAACACTAACATCGAGGATATTGTTGTTTAAATCTTTATTGTCTGTGTCGCCATTACCACTATAAAAATCTGTGTCGAACAAAGTTTCGTTTGCCATTTCGTTGAATTTAAGTGTAAATTTAGTAGATTTCCCTGGTTCAATAGTTTTATAAACTATAGCTTCATCTGTGTCGTCGTTATTAGGGTTAGAATCAGTTGCTGAATTGTATTCTACCTTAGTCCCTTTGCCTTGGTTATCTACATCGTAGTATAAATCCATAATATCTTTTATACCTACTGTAC
>CAYJNP010000143.1:0-760 GCA_964371665.1 uncultured Eubacteriales bacterium
CTTTCGTTGCAGATTTTATAGGAGAAAGTAACATTGTTGATGGAATTATGAGAGAAGACTATATAGTTGAATTTGATGGGCAAAAATTTAAATGTTTAGATTTTGGATTTAAAAATAATGAAAAGGTAGATGTTGTTGTTAGGCCAGAGGATATTGAAATAGTTCATGCAGATAAAGGCCATATTTCAGGAGTTGTTTCATCAGTAACGTTTAAAGGTATGCATAACGAAATAATTGTAGATGTGAACAATTTTAAATGGATGATACAATCTACTCATTTTCAAAACCCTGGCGATACTATAGGTCTTGTTCTTCAACCAGATGATATTCATATAATGAAAAAATCTAATTACTCAGATGAAATAGGAGATTATAGCGCTTTTAGCGATGAAATCTATGAAGAACAACATCATCATGATTAGAGAATAATCTAGAAAGAAGATTAAGATTATGAAATCAAAAATTGCTGCTTATCCATACATAATATGGATGATAACATTTATTATAGTTCCAACCATGCTTATTATTGTTTTTTCGTTTACTAATAAAAATGGTGATTTTACATTTCAAAATATATTAGATGTTACAAATTATTCTTCAGTGTTTCTTGTATCGATTTGGCTAGGCTTTATTGCAACTTTAATATGTTTATTGTTGGGATATCCAATCGCTTTTATTATATCTAAAACAAATCCTAAAAAACAAAATATAATTTTAATGTTTATAATGTTACCTATGTGGATGAATTTTCTTTTGAGAA
>CAYJNP010000143.1:826-1934 GCA_964371665.1 uncultured Eubacteriales bacterium
TTCAATAGTCTCTAAAATAGACAAAAAAATTATAGAATCCGCAGAAGATTTAGGTGCAAACAAAAAAAACATTTTTTTCAAAATTTTATTTCCTCTTAGCATCCCAGGCATAATTTCCGGAATTACCATGGTCTTTGTGCCTTCTGTTAGTACTTTTATAATATCAAAAATGTTAGGAGGAGGATCAAACATATTGATTGGTGATCTTATTGATATGCAATTTCTAGGAAGCTCTTATAATCCACATTTAGGATCTGCTATATCATTAATTTTAATGATTTTAATTATTATTTGTTTAGGTATTATGAACCAATTTGATGAAAATTCTAAATCTGGAGAAATTATAATATGAAAATAATATCTAAATTATATACAATGATGATCTTTATTTTTTTATATGCACCTATCATTGTTTTAATTATATTTTCATTTAACGATTCAAAAAGTAGAGTTACTTGGTCTGGTTTTACTTTAAAATGGTACTATAAGCTTTTTAGTGATTCTTATATATTAGAAGCTTTATATAATACTCTTTTGATAGCAATTTTATCAGCTCTAATCGCAACTATTATTGGGACTCTCGCGTCTATAGGTATAATGAATATGAATAAAGTTTTTAAAAAATTCGTTATGAATATAACCAATTTACCAATGGCAAATCCAGAAATAGTTACTGGTGTTTCGTTAATGCTATTGTTTGTATTTTTATATGAAAATTTTCATATTTTAAAACCTGGTTTTTTTACACTAATATTAGCTCATACTACTTTTTGTTTACCGTATGTAATTCTTTCAGTAATTCCTAAATTACGTCAGTTAGATCTTCACCTCTATGAAGCTGCACAAGATCTAGGATGTGGACCTAAAAAAGCTTTTTTAAAAATTGTTATCCCTCAGATTAGGCCAGGAATAATTACTGGTATGATAATATCTTTTACTCTATCTATAGATGATTTTGTTATAAGCTATTTTGTAAGTGGGATAACTCAAACTTTACCTATTGTAATATATTCTATGACAAGAAAAATAATTAGCCCAGAGATAAATGCTTTATCAACAATATTATTTATTATAATCTTCATTTTATTAATTATATTAAATTTTAGAA
>CAYJNP010000144.1:0-1889 GCA_964371665.1 uncultured Eubacteriales bacterium
AAAATTTTTCTATTATTATAAGTTTATCTTTATTAAAATCATAATGATGTGTAACATGGCTTTTAAAATCTGTATCACTAAATGTATATTCCCCTATCACTATATTTTAATTTTTTATTGTAGGTCTTATATATGTTATATTTTTAATATTAGGTATAGGAAATATTAAATTAGGATTTGGTATTTTATTTTCGTTCATAGATTAATAATTACCTTTCATGTTAATTTATTTATCTATAGGAGAAAAATCTATATTACCAGTTGGAATGGAAACAGATGCTACTTTTATTTTTATTTTATCTCCTATTGTGAATTTTTTGTTACTTAATTTGTCTTTATGAGATATTAACCCATCAAAAATAAAATCACATTCTGGAAAATATTCTAAACTTAAAAATCCTTCAACGTTATTTTCAAGTTCAACAAAAATTCCTTTTGGAGTTATCCCAGAAATAATTCCATCAAACTTTTCCCCGACATAGTTTACCATATATTCTGCCATATAACATTTTTCAGTATCTCTTTGAGCTTGTATTGATTTTATTTCACAGTCTGAAGAAATTTTTGAGGATTCTAAAACAAATTTAGAATAATGTTTGGTTATTTTATTTATATTTTCTCCTCTAATTAAATCAGACAATATTCTATGAACACAGGTGTCGGGATATCTTCTTATCGGAGAAGTAAAATGACAATAATCATCCAAAGACAATCCAAAGTGGCCATTAGGATTATGAGAATATCTTGCTTTAGACATAGTTCTTAATATTTGGTGTGAAATTATCTTATAAGAAGTATTTCCTTTAGCTTCTTTTAATAAGTTTTCAAAATCACTAGTTGTAATTCCTTCACGTATACGCCTATTATTAAATCCGAGTGCTCCACATAAATCAGAAAGTATTTTTAATTTTTCAGGATCAGGGTTTTCATGTACTCTATAAACAAAAGGAATCAAAGAATTTTTAGCATATATAGCAGCAGTTTTATTTGCCATTATCATAAATTCTTCTATTATTTTTTCAGAAATTCCTTGCTTCCTTTTTATTATATCTACACATATTCCGTTTGAATCTAATTTAAATTCAGATTCAGAATTTTCTAAGTTCATAATACCTCGTTGTTGAGATTTTTTTAAAAGAATATCTGAAAGTTCTTTAGCTATTTTAATGTCATCAATAATAATTTTATATTTATTCAAAATATTTTCAGATGCAGTATTTTCTAATATACTATTTATTTCAGAATAAATTCCTTTAATTTTAGAGTTAATAATAGTTTTCTGAAATTCAAAATCTAATAAATCTCCTTTTTTATCTATTTTCATAATGCATGAAAAAGTAAGTTTATCTTCATTTTCATTAAGAGAGCATAATCCATTTGATATTTCTTTTGGTAACATAGGAATTACTCTATTTGCAAAATAAACAGATGTTCCCCTCAATAAGGCTTCTTTGTCTATAGGAGTATTTTCAATAACAAAATTTGAAACATCAGCGATATGCACACCTAGTTCAAATCCATTTTTTGTTTTTGATACAGATATAGCATCATCCAAATCTTTAGCATCTGAACTATCGATTGTAAATATTGTTTTATTTCGTAAATCCACTCTATTAATTATGTCGTCTTTTTTAATTTTTTTGTTAGATATATTTTTTGCTTGTGTTAAAACATCTTTTGGAAATACAGTTGGAATGTTATAAGAATCTATAATTGCATCGGAACATATTTTAGCACTGTTAGCTTTTCCGTATATTTTTATAATTTTAACACTTAATTGAGGTTTTTTAGGTGAAGAAATAATAATAGCTCGAACTTTATCTCCATTTTTAGCTCCCATTGCAGTTCCTCTAATAATAGGAAGATTATATCTAAAATTTGAATCAGGA
>CAYJNP010000145.1:0-956 GCA_964371665.1 uncultured Eubacteriales bacterium
CTTAAACTTTGTCTAAATTTTTTAGAATCTATCTCGATTGGTTTTCCAATATATATCTTATCATTATCAGTTTTAGTTAAACCTTCTTCATCCATTAAAAGCTCTTCAAATAATTTTTCTCCAGGTCTAAGCCCTGTATACTCTATGTTTACATCTATTCCTAATTTATAGCCCGAAAGTCTAATTAAATTTTCTGCTAAATCTTTTATTTTAACAGCTTCTCCCATATCCAAAACAAAAATTTCTCCACCTTTTGCTAAACTTCCTGCAGTTAAAACTAATGATACTGCCTCAGGTATAGTCATAAAATATCTTATTATATCGGGATGAGTTATAGTAACTGGACCACCATGTTTAAGTTGATCTTTAAATAAAGGAATAACCGAACCATTAGATCCCAAAACATTACCAAACCGAACTGCAACAAATTTAGTCTTGCTTCTACTACTCATCATTTGCACAATCATTTCACAAACTCTCTTAGTAGCACCCATAACATTTGTTGGATTAACAGCCTTATCTGTAGAAATTAAAACAAAATTATCAACATTATATTTATCAGCAAGTTCTGAAACATTTAAAGTCCCAAAAATATTATTTTTTATTGCTTCTTCCTGATTATTTTCCATCAATGGAACATGTTTATGAGCTGCTGCGTGAAATACAACATTAATTTCTTTACCTTTAAAAATTTCTTCAATTTTATCTCTATCTCTAACTGAGGCTATTTGGATTTCAAAATTTAATGAATTTCCATATTTTCTTTTTAATTCTTGCTGAATATCATAAGCATTATTCTCATAAATATCTAATATTATTAAATTTTTAGGATTTAATGTAGCAATTTGTCTGCAAAGTTCAGAACCTATTGACCCTCCTCCACCGGTAATTAAAACATTTTGATCCATGATATACTTACCATACTTTTTGGTTTCAAAAATAACAGGATCTCTTCC
>CAYJNP010000145.1:966-1870 GCA_964371665.1 uncultured Eubacteriales bacterium
CAACTTCAATCTTTCTAATTTTGGAAATTACAGGTTGATTTATATTTAATGATTCATATATATTTGGTAAAATTTTCACTTCCAAACTAGCTTTAGAACATCTCGATAAAATTCTACGTTTATCTTCAAAGCTCCCCTTTAAAATGCAAAATATTATTATTTCAATATTATATTTATCACAAATTTCTGAGATTTGGTATGTTGTTCCAACTACCTTAATTCCTGATATTCTTCTATCTATTTTAGAGGTATCATCATCAACTATGCATACAGGAATATACTCACTATCATTAAATTTAGAAAGTTCATTTAAAAATAACGCGGCCGCATCTCCGGCTCCAACCAAAAGCGTTTTTCTACTGTTATTATTATTTACAGTTTTTTTCTCTATTATAGTGTTTACTCTATATATAAATCTAAATGCAAACATAGAAAACATCGAAATCAAAGCAACAATAGAATAAATTCTTATCCCTAAATTTAACATATTTAATTTAAAAAACATAATAGAAGCAAAAATTGTAATAACAAAAAATAAAATATTAGCAGAAAACGATGCCAACCCAGCATAAAAAAAATCTTCAATATCAGCATATCTCCAAATTTTCTCATACATTTTGAAAAATAGAAATACAATAGTAAAACATACATTAAAAACAAATAATGATGAAACAAATAATTTTTCATAACCAAAAAGCAAAAAAGTAGCTTTATTTACAGCAAAGCCAAAATAAAATGAAATATTCCAGAGAATAAAATCGCAGAAAAATAAAATTAATTTTCTATATTTTTTAAGTCTATTATATAAAACTGTCATGTACATTATCATCCTAATTTAAAATCGTTAACGATTATTTTCAAAATTTAATTACTAATATGAAATTATACACTAAAACAAAAACTT
>CAYJNP010000146.1:0-647 GCA_964371665.1 uncultured Eubacteriales bacterium
ATAATGGTAATTTCTAATATTTTTTCTTCTCCTGTAAAAACAGAATATATTAATTGTGATTTTTCTAATGTAACAAAAATAAATAGAGATATATCCGGTAGTAAAATTTATATATCAGGGGTAGATAATAGCGGTAGTTATTCAATTGTGTATATAAACTCAACAGATGAAACATACATTCAAAATAAATCTGTGATAGATACAGATAAAGACTTTAAATTTATATCAGATACCATGCTTATAAATTCTGATAATAGTGTGTATGAAATAAAAAACAATTTTAGTTTATTTGAATATAAATTTAGTTCTTTTTCTTTAGATAATAAAATGCTCGCTCAAGTTAACGATAAATATTTGTTTATTTATATGGGATCAGGGCTTATATATGGGTTTAATCTGCAAAATAGTTGTGCAGAAAATCAGTTTCAAATAAAATCTAATTTATTAAATATGGTAATTAATAACGATTCATTGGTCACTTTATATTATGATTCAAATAGGTATTCTATTCAAATAAATTCTTTAGATGAATTTATAAACGTTACTTCTATGGATTTAAATTCTGAAATAGAATCGCTAAGTCAGGAAAATTTAAAGGGGATATATAATA
Source organism: uncultured Eubacteriales bacterium (assembly GCA_964371665.1). Classification (GTDB taxonomy): domain Bacteria; phylum Bacillota; class Clostridia; order Oscillospirales; family Acutalibacteraceae; genus CAYJNP01. The sequence goes on from CAYJNP010000146.1 coordinate 611, forward strand.
AAAATTTGCCTAAAAACAAAGATGAGGCTAAAGTGTA
>CAYJNP010000146.1:675-1857 GCA_964371665.1 uncultured Eubacteriales bacterium
TTACAAATCCAGGTAATCCTAATGATGTTATTGTTGAAGATGGATTAAAAGCTGTTAATTTTTATAGAGAAATTTATGGGTTAAATAGTTTATCTTTAGATTCTGAAATGTCTGAATTAGCTCAGTATGGCGCTTGTTTAGCTATGGTTAATAGTGATTTTAATAATCCTGTTAAACCCTCAGATATGAGTGATGGTTTTTTTAATAAAGCAAAAAGTTGTATGAATTCTGATTTTATTAAAGTTTATGATACTTTATCTTGTATACCTATATATGATGCAGTTAATTATATGTTTGAGACTAATTATAAAGTTAGATATGATATTTTAGATCCCAATGCAATCAAAATAGGATTAGGTGTTTGTACAAATGAAACAGGAAAGACTATTATTTTAATATACACTGAAAATAAAATAGAACATTCAGATAAATATAAATTTGTACCATATTTGAATCAAGGTTATTATCCAATAAACAAAATTAATGAGAAAGAAAAATTAACCTTATCGGTGCTATTAGGTACAGATATATTTTGTAGCAATAGAGGCAATCCTAGTATAACTGTAACAAATAAATTAACAGGAAACAAAGATTATTTAACTTATGGACAAGATTTTTTATGTACTAGCAGTAAACATATTTTAATTAAAAATTTAAGGTTAGAAATTGATAAGGATTCGAGTTACAACATATGTGTATCTAATTTATATAATAAAAATGGTATTTGTGTTTCTATTAATTGGGATACTAGTTTATTTGATATTAATAGTAGTCAAATCAACCCACATAATCCAGAAGGCGAAAGTGAGTTAGATTTAACAAGTGATGTATATAATATAGATAAAAAAAATAGACTTATATTGAATGTAGGTCCCCAGACAACATTTGCAAAAATAAAAGAAAATTTAAATTTTGACGGATACACTGTTAAAGCTACAAACTACAAAGGAAACCAAGTAACAAGTGGAGTTTTAGGGACTTCTGCTAAATTAAGTTTTTTAAAAAATGATAAACAAATAGATGAATTTTATATAATAGTATATGGAGATTCAACAGGGGAAGGCAACATAAATTCTAGAGATATAAATGCTATATATAATCATCTTTTTGGAAAAGAAGAGCTAAAGAATTTTTTGTTCACAGCAGGAGATATTGATAATGACGGTGAGATAACAACATTAG
>CAYJNP010000147.1:0-1819 GCA_964371665.1 uncultured Eubacteriales bacterium
TTCATATAATTTAATTGAAAAAGTTGCTACAAGAATTACACAACAACTCTTTGCAGATTTTTTTGAAATAAATAAAATAAAAATAATGATACAAAAACCAAACGCTCCCGTTAATGCAGACTTTGAATATATGGCTGTTCAAATTAAAAGAGATAGGAACGATTTTTATGACAGAAGCAGTCCTGGGGCTTGGCACAAACTTAAACAATAAAGAAGATAATATTAAAAATGCAATAAAGGCTATAGTAAATTTACCAAAAACAAAATTTATGAAAGTTTCAAATTTTTATGAAACCAATCCATTTGATGTTCCTAATATTGAAGATAATTATATTAATTGTTGTGTTAAAATTATAACCAATCTAACACCTAATACTCTACTAGGTACTTGTTTAGGCATAGAATCTGCTATGGGAAGAACCCGACCTTTTTACCATGCCTCCAGAATTATTGATATAGATTTAATTATTTATGGAGATTATAAAATTAATTCAAATGATCTTATATTACCACATCCTGAGTTTTCTAAAAGACTATTTGTTCTTGAACCTCTTTTAGATTTATATCCTAACGGAATTATTTTGGGATTAAATTTTAAAAATTATTTATTAAAATTAAAAAACAACTAGGATTTTCTTAACTATGAATAAAGATAATATTTTTATGAAAAAAGCTATTAAATTAGCTAAAATTTCACAAAGTGAAAATGAGGTACCTGTAGGAGCAATAATTGTTAAAAATAATATAATAATAGGTACAGGTCGAAATAGGCGAGAATTTCAAAAAAACGCCTTGTATCATGCTGAAATAGAAGCTATTAACAGCGCTTGTAAATTTTTAAATTCATGGAGACTTTGCGAGTGCGATATGTATGTTACTTTAGAACCTTGTCCTATGTGTGCAGGAGCAATAATTAACTCTAGAATTGCTAAAATTATTTTTGGTGCTTACGATTTTAAATCTGGAGTATTTGGATCTATTCTTAATTTGTGCGATTATCCTTTTAATCATAAACCTGTGATTAAAGGAGGTATACTTTTAGAAGAATCTTCCGAATTACTTTCTAATTTTTTCAAAAATTTAAGAAAGTAGAAATTCACAGCAATTACTAAGGAGATAAAATTTTATGAAAAAATATGATAATCTTCCTGAAAATTTAAAAAATAAAACTGTTAAATATTATTTTTATATTATAAATAAACGTAAAGTAAGTCTTTATATCAAAACAATTTTTGATTTTATAGTTTCACTTGTTTTCTTAATTATTCTATTTCCTTTATTTTTAATAATTGCTATATTAATTAAACTAGACTCTAAAGGCCCTATATTTTTTAAGCAAAACAGAGTAACTAAATATGGTGAAATTTTTAAAATATTTAAATTTAGAACTATGGTTAATAATGCTGAAGATCTTGGATCTCAAGTTACAATTGAAAATGATATTAGAATCACTAGAATTGGAAAATTATTAAGAAAAGTTAGATTAGATGAAACTCCTCAGGTAATAAATATTTTGCTTGGAGATATGAGCTTTGTTGGAACTAGGCCTGAAGTAATAAAATATGTTAATGAATATACAGACGATATGAAGGCTACATTATTAATGAAAGCCGGAGTTACTTCATTAGCTAGTATTAATTTTAAAGATGAAGATTCAATTTTAAAAAATGCAGATAATATTGACGATTTTTACATAAAAAAGATACTACCTCAAAAAATGAAATATAATTTAGAATATATTGAAAAATTCAACTTTTTACATGATATAAAATTAATGATTAAGACTTTCTGGAATGTTATAAAAAAATAAATATTTTTT
>CAYJNP010000148.1:0-1803 GCA_964371665.1 uncultured Eubacteriales bacterium
ATTTTTATTTAATTTTATGGTTTTATTCAAATAATTTAATCTTTAATATTTAAAATATAGCATAATTAGTTATTATTTGTTGACTATTGTACCATGTTTTTAAAAATGTTGCAATTATATTAATTAATTTTTATTTTAATTGTAAATTTTAAATAACAAATCTATTATTACTTCCATTTAAATTTTATGTATATTAAACATAATACCTCACATATAAATATTTTGTATTCAATAAAATGGAGGTAACAAAATGCCAGAATTTTATCCAGAAGGTAAGCTAATTAGTAATATTGATAATATTAATGCTCTATCTTCAATATCTTCTTTAAATGAAGCATATACCGAAAAAAGGCTCTTAGAAGCTAGAGCAACTATATGTGATTCCGAACACAATCTAATCGTAAATTTGGGATGTATGAAAGGGCTTATTCCTCGTCAAGAAGCTGCAATGGGAATAAAAGAAGGCACAGTGAGAGATATCGCTATAATTTCTAAAGTAAACCGGCCAGTATGTTTTATAATAACTGATATAAAAAGAGACATTAATGGCAATAATATAGCCATTCTTTCTAGAAGAAAAGCACAAAAAATTTGCAATGAAAACTATATATCAAACTTAATTCCTGGAAATGTAATAAACGCAAAAATAACTCATCTAGAACCTTTCGGTGCATTTGCTGATATTGGTTGCGGAATAATATCCTTTTTGCCAATAGATACGATTTCTATTTCAAGAATAGATCATCCAAAAGAAAGATTTTCTGTTGGAATGGATATAAAAGTAATTGTAAAATCAGTTGAAAACGATAGAATAAACTTAACCCATAAAGAATTGCTTGGAACATGGGAAGAAAATGCTAATTTATTTTCTCCAGGAGAAACTGTTGCTGGAATAATACGTTCAGTTGAAAATTATGGAGTTTTTATTGAACTTACTCCAAACCTAGCAGGTCTTGCAGAAATAAAAGACAATGTATATAAAGGTCAACAAGCAAGTGTATATATTAAAAATATTATTCCAAATAAAATGAAAATAAAATTAATTATAATAGATACTTTTGACTGTGAATATAAATCGTCTTCCCCTAAATATTTTTATAATTTAAATCATATTAAAAAATTTATATATTCTCCTAAAAATTCTGAGAGATTAATTGAATCTACATTTTAATCTTTTGAATAATATTTTTGAGTGCCTTTTCTACAAACAAAGCATCTGCTTTTCCTTTAGATTCTTTTATTACAAATCCTATTAACACTCTCATTGCTTTTTCTTTTCCGTTTTTATAATCATTAGCAGCTTTTTGATTTTCTTTAATAGCAAAATTACATAAATTTAAAACAGCTTCTAAACTAATTTCTTCTATATCTTCATTATTAATAAATTTGCTTAAATCATTTCCAGAACTAAGCATTTTACTAAGAACAACCTTAGCTAAGTTTGTTCTTATTTTTTTTTGATCAACTAATTTAGCTAATTTATTTAGTTGAGAAGAAGTTGTTTTTATTTCAAATTTTTCTTTACTTTCATCATTTTCAAGATATCTAAATATTTGTCCAATTATAAAATTAGAAACTATTTTAGGATTTTTAATGTCTTTAATTGCTTCCTCAAAATATTCAGCTATTTTTTTATATTTAATCAATATTAAAGAATCTTGTACCGACAAATTAAATTGATCAACATATCGTTTTAATTTAATTTCTGGTAGCTCTGGTATCTTTTCTCTAATTTCATCAACATATTTTTGAGTTAAATTAATATTATTTAAATCAGGATCTGCAAAATATCTATAATCATTT
>CAYJNP010000149.1:0-1785 GCA_964371665.1 uncultured Eubacteriales bacterium
TTATTATTATCTATAGTAGTCCCTTCTATATCTATTGGATACTCTTGAGTTTGACCAAATGAAAAAAAATTATCTTCTAAAAAACTCAAAATATTTGAGGAAGAAAATTTTATTCTGTTAAAATAAATAAATACTACTAAAAAACTTAATATTAGTATTAATATACATAGCTTTATTTTTTTTATATGTTTTTCTTGCCTTTTTTCAACATTTTTTGCATCTTGTGTTGAATTAGACTGAATTTTCAACATCTATTTTTCCCCCATAAAAAACTTTGTTTAAATAAAGCCCATGTGATTTAGCTGTAGGCCCAGCTTTTGAACGATCTTTAGCTTCTATTATATCATAAATTTTATCATAAGGAATTTTTCCTTGTGAAACACTTAATAAAGTTCCTACAATAATTCTTACCATATTATATAAAAAACCATCTGCTTCTATTTTGATAAGAATTATTTTTTCTTTCCTTTCAACAGAAATTTTTTTAATTGTTCTTGTCATATTCCCTATATTTCTTTTATCTAAAGAACAAAATGAAGTGAAATCGTGAGTTCCGATATAAGATTTGCTAGCTAAATTTAATATTTTTTCATCTATTTTATACCAATAGTGAAGATAGTACCCATCTAAAAAAGGATTCCTAATTTTTGAATTCCAAATTTTATATATATATTCTTTTCCAACACAAGAATATCTAGCATGAAATTCAGCATTTACTATTATACATTTATTAACTGATATATTTAATGGTAAATGTCTATTTAGTGCTGCTAAAAGTCTTTCACATGGAATTGTATGTATCATCTTAAAACTAATACAATACATATTTGCATGTACACCTGATTCTGTTCTGCTACAACCTTTTATCTCCACCTTTTCGCCTATTACCCTATATAAAGCATTTTGAAATACTTCTTGAACTGTTAATGCGTTTTTTTGAATTTGCCAACCGTGATATATTTTTCCATCGTAGGAAATATTTAATAATATATTTCGTTCATTTGATTTTTCTACATTTTTGTGTTGCATAAAACTACTCCCAAAATTAGTAAAATTATATTTCCTATAAAAATATAATCAATTCCAGAAAATTTTAATACTTTCATTCTAGTTCTATTAATTCCCGTATAACATCTACATTCCATAGCAATAGCTAAATCATTAGCTCTTCTAAATGACGAAATAATCAATGGTATAATTATAGGAATAAAACATTTTAATTTATATATTATATTTCCACTTCCAAAATCTACTCCTCTTGATATTTGAGCATCCATTATTTTTTTAGTTTCTTGCATTAATATTGGTACAAATTTAATAGATATTGACATCATCATCGCAAATTTAGATATATTTACTTTAAATATTTTTAATGGAGCCAATAAACTTTCAATTGAATATGTTAGATCAGTTGGAGTTGTTGTGAATGTTAACATTGTACTCGCAATCATAAAATTTACTATTCTTAGTATCATAAACAAACTATTTTTAATTCCTTCAAAAGTTATATTTATAAAACCTAATTTTAATATTTGTTCTCCTATATTATTATAAAATAAATTTAAACTTCCTGTAAATAATACAATTAATATAACATATTTTAAACTTTTAAAGTATATTTTTATATGAATTTTTGTAATATATATTATTAATAAAACATTTAGTATAATTAAACCTAAAGATATATAATTATATGTATTAAAATTTAATATCACTAATATAAAAATATATATCATTTTTAATCTTGGATCCATTTTGTGCATTAAAGATTTACCCACAATATAT
>CAYJNP010000150.1:0-1776 GCA_964371665.1 uncultured Eubacteriales bacterium
AATTGACTAAAATTAACATTTTTTTTAAAAATATTATTGACTTTTTATTTGAATTGTAGTATAGTATTTATGTAGCAATTAAATCATATGAAATATTGAAAGGATGTAGGTTAATATGGATAAAAAAAATAACGAAAGAAAAGAAAAAATTAAATTAGCCTTAAAAGATCAAAAATTCATAAAAAGAATATCAGAATTAAATGATGAAAAAGAAATACAAAAAATTTTTATTGAAAAAAACATAGAATTAACCCTTGAAGAAATTTCTCAGCTTAAAAAATTATTTTTTAAATCAATTAAAAATAATGGAGAATTATCAGATGAAGATCTAGATTCAGTTGCTGGAGGAGCATCTAAAGAATTTATTGATTGGATTCTTGGGAGAATATAAAAAATTTTTATTATTTTAGCAACCAATATTATTTAAATAAGTGCCTATTTTAAGATATTTATTTAGAAAAGCAATTTATTAAATTTTTTTATTCACATTTATCTTTTTTAGGCACTTTATTAATAAATATTATATTTTAATAAAATAAAAATTATATAAAATAGTTGACGATAAACTTTTAATAATATATACTAAATATATATTATATAGTGTATTTGCGGGTGTGGCGAAATTGGCAGACGCGCTAGATTTAGGTTCTAGTGGCAAAACCGTGCAGGTTCAAGTCCTGTCACCCGTACCAATATGAGTGTTCTTAAGGGGCTTGACTGTTTCTTATGGATTACTTGTTTGTTTTTAAGGATTTTAGCTATCTCAGGTTACATTTTTGCCTTGTTTTTTAAGTTAAAAATATATCGTATAATTTCAGCACCTTCTTCATCAATGACCCAGCGTTTTTTATCTACTTCATCACACATATAACCAAGAGGCGGGCTGCCTATTGCATAACCTTAACTGCTTTTAAGTTTTAAGATGGATCTCATTTTTCTGCTCATGTCCTTTGCATACCACTCATTCATAATGTTACGAAATGGTGTGAAATCGTCGTCGCCTTTTTCGCAATCCAAATCATCATCTCTTGATAGCCTTAAATATAAAGCGGTTATCCTATCGCTTTGTAAATTGTTATTTATTTTATTTGACTGTTTCAAATTATTACTCCTTTCATTTAACAGCCAAAAACAATGTTTACATTATCAGTATACTACATTATTTAAGTTTTATCAGTTTTTGATATATCATAATTTTGAACTTCTGATATTAGTAGTCGTTTCATTTTTTTGTTTAATGCTTCGCTTGTTTCATCAAAATAAGAGTTAATAACATAAGTCACATTTCCAATTATGACCTTGGTTTCTTTTGCAAAAGAAATTGTTTTAAAATAATTAGTCATGAAAAGTACTCGTTTTCTAAAACTTTATAATTAATAAGATATCTCATCCCAGTCGAGAAGCCTCGACACGCAAGTCGCGTTTAAGGCTTTTCTTTTTTTAAAACTGTATTGCTCACGTTTGAACTATGTCTTTTATGGAACATCACACAATTACATTTTAAATAATGGCACACGAATTTCACGTCCTTATATTTATAGAGCTACCCTCCATTGCCTGCGACCACCTGCGGTGGAGCAAATCTCACATAAAAATAAGTGCGGGAATTTAAACTATTTTCCTGCGTCTAAATTTAATGCGCGACGCGCTCCCGACGCAGCCGACTCGGACTGTAGCTGGGTAGAAGTATCTTTAAATGTTACTGAGATATTAGTATTTTATTTTCAAGGTTCATTTTGATTTATAATCTTTTTAAGAGAGGAAAAAAAGATTTAT
>CAYJNP010000151.1:0-1264 GCA_964371665.1 uncultured Eubacteriales bacterium
ATGTAATGTAATTATAGAATATGATAATAGATTCGTCAATACTATTTCAAAAATAGTAATAATAAATACATGGTAATTACATAAAAGCAAGTAAAAATGCGAGCTAAAGAAAGGCGAGTGGGGGGAGTAAATAAAAATTATTTATAAAAAAAGAAACTAATAACAATTTTTGAGTGATAATTTATTTATATTTTTATATATTAACAGGACTTGCACAAATTTTATTTTTTTTCATAGATATAATTATAACTATTAAAGAAGGTGAAATAAGTGTTAGAATTATTAATACAACATATGATGCTTTTTATTTTGCATTTAACTGGGTCTGGATCATTTCCAAAGCCGCTTTCTAAAAAAGAAGAGGAAAAATATTTAATTTTATATAAACAAGGAAATATTTCAGCACGAAATAAATTAGTTGAACATAATTTAAGGCTTGTGGCTCATGTTATTAAAAAATATTATTCAAATTTAAACGATCAAGATGATCTAGTTTCTATTGGGACAATAGGGCTAATAAAAGCAATAGATTCGTTTAATTTGAATAAAGGAATAAAATTATCGAGTTATGCTGCTAGGTGCATAGAAAATGAAGTTTTGATGTTTTTTAGAAGTGGGAAAAAAAATGCTCAAGATATTTCTTTGAATGAACCTATAGAAACCGATAAAGAGGGAAATGCGTTAACTTTAATTGATATGATGGCAACTGAGGATTCTATAATTGATGATCTTGATATAAAAATAAAATCAGAAAAATTATATAAATACATACAAGAAGTTTTAAACGAGAGGGAGCGAAATATTATTGAGTTAAGATATGGACTTAATGGAAAAATTCCACTTACTCAAAGAGAGATTGCTGAATCTTTAAAAATTTCTAGATCATATGTATCGAGAATTGAAAAAAAATCGTTGTTGTTGCTTAGAAAGCAATTTAAGAAAAATCATGGGATAAGAAAGTAATAAATTTTGAAGGAAATGTATATTAATTTTATAAGATAGTAAAATTAATAGGAGGAAGTTTATAAACTATGAGTTACAACAAAAATGATCATAAGCTAGAGCAAAAAGAGCAAAAGGGTACTAGGATTAATAAAATTAAACGTGAAAATTCTCAGATGCTTATATTAATACAAGTGATAGTATGTATAATAATCGTTATAATAATATTTGGATTTAAATCATTAGTAGGAGGAGAATATTTTGATAATGTTGCAAATTGGTATAAAGAAAAGATAAATGATTCCTTAATAGCAGGAGAAGG
>CAYJNP010000151.1:1274-1760 GCA_964371665.1 uncultured Eubacteriales bacterium
AATAGATGGATATAAACAAACATTAGAAAATATGGTTAATTATTATGAAATAGAGAAAAAAAAGCTAAGTTTATCGAAAAGCATTTTAGCGACTAAAAGCGATAAAAATAAACCTTTATTTTTATCTGCAAATTTAAATAGACCTGTTGAGCAAGGAAAAGTATCTTCTAAATTTGGAAAAAGAGATAATAAAATGCACTATGGATTAGATATAGCTGCAGATGAAGGAAAATATATTTACCCGATAATGCCAGGAGAGATCATCATAATTGATGAAGATGAGGAATATGGGAAATATATAGTTGTAGATCATGGGAATAATATTTTGTCGTTATATGCTCATTGTAGCGATATAATTTCAAATCTTAATGATATTGCAATTCAAAATAAAGCTATAGGAAAAGTAGGGAATACAGGTAAATCTACAGGAAATCATTTACATTTAGAGATAAGAGTTAAAGATGAAACTTATGATCCAGAACCTTT
>CAYJNP010000152.1:0-925 GCA_964371665.1 uncultured Eubacteriales bacterium
TGAAATAAGAATAGCTGCATTTCCGCCTGTTCCAACAGGAATACCTCCTGCTCCGGTATGTACTTTGGAATGAATATAAGCAGCTTGCTCTCTTATTTCAACAGTTATAATTTTATCGGGATTATGGACATCTACAAGAAGATGTTCAAATTTATTATATAAATATCCTCCAACCTCATTTGAAATTTCTGGAGATTTTAATTTGAATTTTTTGTCAGATCGCTTAGATTCAACCTTAAAGCTTTTAATATATTTTAGTTCATTTTTTAAATAGTTATATGCATGCTCATTAATTTGAGATATGTTTTTAGGTGCTACACAAGCTCTAGAAAAAGTAGCAATGCCAAATATTTTACTTATTTTTTCTTCAATTTTATCTAAATCAATATCATTGGAAACAGGTTTTAAATATATAGTAGATTGTGAACAAGTAAGATCAATTTTCCCTATATCTTTAATAGCTAATTTAATATTTTTAATGAGAATATCTTCAAAAGACTTTTTATTTAATCCTTTTAAAACTATTTCTCCCATTTTAATTAGTATAACTTCTTCCATTTTTATCCTCTTTTCGCTAAATTTTTTATTCCAGATTTAATTGTTTTGATTAAACTATCAACCTCATCTTTTGCATTATATTTTGAAAAACTTACCCTTATGGATGAATCTATTTCGTTTGTATTTAACCCTATATTTTTAAGAACATAGCTTTTATTTTTTTTAGAACAAGCTGATCCACTTGAAACATATATATTATGTGAAGCTAAATAATGAAGCATGATTTCTGATTTAATTTTGTCAATAGAAAAATTAATTATATAGGGAATACAATTTTTAGAAGAGTTAATTTTAATTTTATTAATTTTTGTTAATTTTTCTCTTAAATATAAATTTAATTCTTGTATTTTGTAATAATTTTTATTAA
>CAYJNP010000152.1:935-1750 GCA_964371665.1 uncultured Eubacteriales bacterium
TCTCCAAAATCATTTATACAAGCACCAAATCCTGCAATTAGTGGAGAAGATTCAGTTCCTGGTCTAATAGCGTTTTCTTGTTTTCCTCCAAACATAATAGGACTTATACTTATATTTTTAGAAATATAAATTGCTCCAATACCCTTAGGACCATGTATTTTATGAGCTGAAATACTAATTAAATCTACATTTAATTTAGATACATTTATTGGTATCTTTAAAAATGCTTGTACTGCATCAGTATGTATAAAAGCAGGTGAACTTTTAGATTTAATTATATTTTTTATATTATGTATATTTTGAATAGATCCAATTTCATTGTTAACTAATATAGTACTAACTAAAATCGTATTAGAATCTATTGAGTTATAAAATTTTTCTTCAGAAATAAAACCATGTTTATCTGATTCCAAAAATACAACTTCAAATCCTTGTTTTTCTAATTCACGCATAGGATTTAAAACAGACAAATGTTCTATATTAGTGGTAACGATTTTATGCCCTTTTCTTTTTAAAGTTTTTACAGCTCCTAAAATAGCTAAGTTGTTGGATTCTGTTCCTCCTGAAGTAAAATATATTTCTTCTTTAGAACAAGAAATTTTTTTTGATATTATTTCTTTAGCATTTCTAATTTCATATTCTGCTTCTAATCCTTTTTTATGTAAAGATGATGGATTACCATATTTATTTGTTAGTACATCTGTTATTTTTTTTATACATTTTTCACAACATATAGTTGTAGAACTGTTATCAAGATATATATCTTTCATTTAAATTGTCTCCTAAAATAAACAATAATAAATAAATTATATAAT
>CAYJNP010000153.1:0-1727 GCA_964371665.1 uncultured Eubacteriales bacterium
ACTAATTTCTTTTAATTTTGATACTTTTACAAGATCTATTACTTTTTCTATAATTGCTTCACATGTAGTAGTAGGAGGAATATTTAATATATCTATGCAATTTTCTAATTTATCATATTCATATCTTGCTCTAACTTTAATAGAACCTCTACCAGTATTATATATTTTTTCTATACATTTTTTATCATATAAAATTTGTCCTCCTCCCATAAAATCTGGAGCTAAAAGAGTAGTTATAATATCATGATTTTCATCTTTAATTAATGAAATAGTCGTATCACAAATTTCTTTTAAATTAAAGGAACATATAGAGCTTGCCATTCCAACTGCTATTCCAACATTAGAATTTACTAATATAGACGGATATCTGATAGGTAATAATGATGGTTCTTTTAAAGTGTTATCGTAATTATCAAAAAAATCTACTGTATCCTTCTCAATATCTCTAAAAACTTCGTAACAAATATCACTAAGTTTCGCTTCTGTATACCTTGACGCTGCCCAAGCCATATCTCTTGAATAAAACTTCCCAAAATTTCCTTTTGAATCTATATAAGGGTGAAGTAGCGCTTCATATCCTCTGCTAAGTCGAACCATTGTATCATAAATAGCATTATCTCCATGTGGATTTAATTTCATAGTTTGTCCGACTATATTCGCAGACTTAGTTCTACCCGCCAATAAAAGTCCCATTTTATACATTGTAAAAAGAAGCTTTCGATGAGATGGTTTAAATCCATCTATTTCAGGAATAGCTCTAGACATTATTACACTCATCGCATATGGCATATAATTTTTTTCTACTGTATAAATTATTTTTTCCTCTACTACTTTACCTGCACCTTCTATATATCCCTTTGAAAATTCTTTTGTTAATTTATCATTTTTTCTTTTTTTTATAGACATAAATCTATCCCTCATATTTTATATAAAATAATCATACTTAACTAACATCTAAATCATCTATATAAAGATACCCTTTTTCTACTATATATTCTTTTCTTCCCGCTAAATTATCTCCTAAAAGTATATCAAAAATTTTAGCAGTTTCTGAAGCTTCATCTGGCATAACTTTTATTAAGCGTCTAGTCAATGGATTCATAGTTGTTAAACTCATCATATCAGGTTCATTTTCTCCAAGTCCTTTAGATCTCTGTATTGTATATTTAGAATTATTTGATTCTTTTAAAAATTTTTCTTTTTCTTGTTCCGTATAAGCAAAATAAGATTTATTTTTAAAATTTATTTCATAAAGTGGAGACTCCGCTATAAAAATTTTACCTTTATTAATTAAATCAGGTGTTAATTTATATAACATAGTTAAAAGAAGCGTTCTAATTTGAAATCCATCAACATCTGCATCAGTACAAAGTATAATTTTATTCCATCTGAGTTTATTTATATCAAAAGATGATAAATTTTTATTAGATTTTACTTTAACTTGAACTCCACATCCCAATACTCTTATTAAATCTGTTATTATCTCACTTTTAAATATTTTATTATAATCAGCTTTCAAACAATTTAATATTTTGCCTCTAATTGGTATAACTGCTTGAAAATTAGGGTCTCTAGCTTGCTTACAAGCTCCCAATGCAGAATCTCCCTCAACTATGAAAAGTTCTCTTTTTTCTATATCCTTACTCCGACAATCAACAAACTTAGCAACTTTATTTGTTATATCCATAGTACTTTTTAATTTCTTTTTTAAATTTAATCTAGTTTTT
>CAYJNP010000154.1:0-1689 GCA_964371665.1 uncultured Eubacteriales bacterium
ACTAAATATGGAAATGGAAACCTAACTATTGGAGAATATTCTGGAACAATTAAAAAAATGTCATTTAATGAAGATATCGAAAATACAAATGGTATAAATGATAAATTTCATAGAATGAATCAAGAATTTGAAAATTTTTCATTATTGCGTAGCAGTAATTTTTTTAATATGAAAAATAAATCTAGAGCTAAACTATTAGAAAACAAATCAGAAATTTCTAAAGAAGATGCAATCAAAATAGCAAGTGATTTTTTGGGAGTTAATTATTCCGATATAGTGTTTAACGGTGAATCTAAGGGAAATATAATTTACTATGATTTGTCTGTTGGAGATATTAACGTGAGTGTAACCAAAAAAGGAGGATATATAAATTATATAATAAATCATAGAAATATTTTAGAAGAATTTTTAAATTTTGAGCAAGCTTCTAATTTTGCTAAAAATTATTTGGCCATTAACAAAATAAATAATATGGAAGAGCGATATTATATTATTCAAAATGGAATTTGTTATATTACTTTTGCTTATTCGTATAATAATATAATATATTATCCAGATTTAATAAAAATAGGTGTAGCAATGGATAATGGAGAGATAATTTCATTGAATTCAACTGATTATATTATAAATCATACCGATAGAGAGTTTAATGAAGACATAATCGATATTTCTGTAGCTCAAAGCAAATTAAGCCCTTTATTGACTATAAATTCATTTAATCTTGCATATATTCCAAGCCAAACAGTGGAAGAAATTTTATGTTATGAATTTAATTGTATTAGTGAAAATGATGATAATATTATAGTTTATATTAATGCTAAAAGTGGTTTAGAAGAAAATATTTCTATAATTTCAAAATATGACAATGGAATTTTATCGTTTTAAATTAAAATAATCAGAAATTATTTAAATAATAAAAGTTAAACCAAATATTTTGTTATATAATGTGAACAAAATTTATTCATACAACAAATTTCACATTTTGGATTTCGTGCTGAGCATACTGCACGTCCATGCAAAACTAATCTATGACAAAAGTTAGTTGATTCTTTAGCTTTAATACATTCTTTTAAAATATATTCTATTTTTTTAGGATCTTTTATTTTATGAAAACCAAGAAGTTTTGTGATTCTAATACAATGAGTGTCTACAATAATAGAAGGTTTTCCAAAAATGTCACCTAATATTAGATTAGCAGTTTTTCTTCCAACTCCCGGTAAACTTAGGAGGTCATCTATATTATTAGGAACTTGTTTATTAAAATCGCATATAATTTTTTGAGATATTTTTATAATATCTTTTGCTTTAGTTTTATATAAACCACAGCTTGATATGTATTTTTCAAGCTGTGTTAAATCAGCATTTGCAAAAGATTCTATATTTGAAAATTTTTCAAATAAAACAGAGGTTACAATATTCACTCTAGAATCAGTACACTGAGCAGCTAATCGAGTTGCAATTAATAACTCAAATGGAGTTTTATATTCTAGTGAACATTTAGCATTTGGATATTCTTTTTTTAATGATTTTATAGCTAGATCTGCTAATTTTTTATTATCCATTATTATCTCCAATCATATTAAATAATTTTTTAAATTAATAAAATATGTGTTTTATGTAAATTTATTTAAATATTTTTAGTTTTTTATTAAGTAATTTATTACAAGCTTTTTTATACTTTGAAAATAT
>CAYJNP010000155.1:0-1637 GCA_964371665.1 uncultured Eubacteriales bacterium
GTTACAGTAATGGTGGACAGTTATGCCTCAAACGAAGAAATGTTTGCAAAGCTTTCTAGTGGTGGTGCTGATTATGATGTTATTTTTCCATCAGATTACATGATCAGCAAACTCATTACAAATGACATGCTTTATAAAATTAATTTTAATAATATTCCTAATCTCTCTATGATAGATCAACGTAACTTATTTCCTGAATATGATAAACTAAATGAATATTCTGTGCCATATGCTTGGGGAATGATTGGGATTTTTTATAATAAAACTAAAGTAGATGAATCAGCTGATAATATCAACTGGGACATTCTTTGGAACCAAAAATATTCAGGACAAATACTTATGTTTGATAATTCTAGAGATTCCTTTGGAATTTCTTTATTAAGATTAGGAAAATCTGTTAATAGTAAAAATAAATCTGATTGGTATATGGCTGCAGAAGAATTAAAAAAACAAAAAAAATTAATACAATCATACGTTATGGATCAAATATTTGACAAAATGGGAAATTCAGAAGCAGTATTAGCACCATATTATGCTGGAGACGCAGCTATTTTAATGGAAACAAATCCTAATATAGGATTTGTTATTCCTAAAGAAGGTTCTATTAAATTTGTTGATGCTATGTGTATACCAAAAAATTCAAAAAATAAGAATGAAGCAGAACAATATATAAATTTCATGTGTGAAACTTACATTGCTAAGGCTAATATTGAAAAAATAGGATACTCCACTCCACATACAGAAGTATATAAACTATTAAATCCTAAAATTACTGAAAATAAAATTTTTTATCCAGACGAAGAAACTTTAAATAAATCTCAAATTTTAAAAAATTTTTCAGATGAAATAAATCTAACTATAGATAAACTTTGGATTGAAATAAAAATTGGTAAAAAAAGTAGTACTATTGGGCTAATATTGGTATTTGTATTTTTTATATTAGTTTATTTAGGAATAATTTTTTATAAAAAAAAATGTTTTAATAAACATAAATTATAAGGAGATGAAATAATGATAAAAGTTAAATTAAAAGATAATATAATAAAGGAATACAAATTAGGAACTACTATTGAACAAATATCTCAATCTTTGGGAAAAAGCTTATATAAAGCCTCTTGTGTTGGAGAAATTAATAAAAAAATTGTAGATTTAAGAACTAAAATTTTAAAAGATTGCAATTTATCTATTTTAAAATTTGACGATGAAGCTGGCAAAAAAGCTTATTGGCATACTACAGCTCATATATTAGCTCAAGCTGTTGGAAGAATTTTTCCTGAAACTATTTTTGCTATAGGTCCTCCAATAGATAAAGGATTTTATTATGATTTTGATATCAAACATTCTTTTACTTCTGAAGATCTAGAAAAAATAGAATCTGAAATAAACAAAATAATTAAAGAAGATTTATCAATTGAAAGATTTGAACTTAATTTTGAAGATGCTATAGAATTAATGGAAAAAACTAATCAAAAATATAAAATTGAATTAATAAAAGAACATTCTCAAAAAGGAAAAAAAATTTCCTTTTATAAACAAGGAGAATTTATAGATTTATGTGCAGGTCCTCATTTAATGTCTACAGGAAAAATAAAAGCAGTTAAATTAACAAATTGTACAGGTGCTTATTGGAGAGGAAA
>CAYJNP010000156.1:0-1314 GCA_964371665.1 uncultured Eubacteriales bacterium
TAAGTTTTCTTGCCATTTTTTAAAATACGAGTTCTAACATAAACATGAACATGCCCTCCTAAAACAAAATCTATTTATGAAGTGTCACAGAATTCTACAATTTGTTCACTAATAGATAAAACATCATCATCATCATGATGAGGACCATTTGAATATGGAGATTTATGCATTAACGCTATTTTCCATTTTGTTTTTGAATTTTTAAAAACATCAATTGCCCATTTAATTTGATCAGAACTAATTTTTTTATTATCATCCAAATCATTAGTATTTAGTACAACGAATGTCGCATTATTATAAACAAAAGAGTAGTATATTCCAGTAGAGGTATCTTGTTTAGGAAAATTTTGAATATTAAAATGACAAGTTATTGAATTTTCCGCGCCAGACTTTAATATAACATGGTTAACTCTTGCTTCGTGATTGCCAGCCACAGGAACAATAGTATTAGATCTCCAATTATTATTTTCAAGCAACCATTCCCAATAATTTTCATTATTGCCGTCATCAACAAAATCTCCTAAATGTACCACAAAATCATAATCTTTAATTTTTTTTGTTGATGCATTAAAAACTTTGTTAAATAAATCATAATTAGATTTTACCATTCCCTGAGAATCAGCTAATGTTAAAAAAGTAAATTCGTCTTGATTTTTTGGAGTTTTAAAGCTATAAATTTCACTCCAAGAATTATGTTTTTTGCTTCCAACTCTGTAGAAATATTTAGTATTAGGTTTTAAATTTTTTAATATAGAGGAAAATTTAGAAACTGGTTCAACAGTATATTTAGATAGAGGGCCAAAATCATAAATTGTTTTTGGATTTAAAACTTCTTCATACTCAGCATTTATAGCTATTGAATTGGATAAATCAGAATGTTCAGAAAATTCTATAAACCCATCTTTAACCTTAAAATTTGTATACCATCTGAAGGCTTTCTGTGTTTTTGGTTCTTGGCCAATTGTGATTGTTATATCAAATGGAATCAACTCTCGATGATTATTAAAATCAACATCTTTTTCATTATCAACGTTATATAATAGAATAGAAGTCATAATATTAATTATAATCTCTCCAGCACCTTTAACAAAGCTTTCACTCATATAGTCTTTAGCAAATTCTTTTATTTTTTTTGAAATATCAATATTAAAAATTTTAAGAAATTTTGATATTTGGCCATTATTAGTTTTTTTACTCAAAGTGATTCTAACAATTTTAGAATTAAAAGTTCTTTTTAAATCTAAATATATATTTTCAGTAATAATAGTTGCAATAGAGGCAACTTGATCTCTAATAGTAAAAAGCAAATTATTA
>CAYJNP010000156.1:1324-1600 GCA_964371665.1 uncultured Eubacteriales bacterium
TCTTTTTTAAAATTATCTAAAAAATCTTTTATCCAAACAGGTAAAGATTCATCTTTCTTATAATTATGGTTTAATAATATTAGTAAGATCAAATCATATAAAGTTTTTTCTTCTGATGTGCTAGGCATATATATTCCTGCATTAGACAATTTTTCAATTATTTCAGACATTTGATCTCTTATAAACACTAAATCATCTAAATATTTATGTTGAATCTGATCTATAATATTATCTACAGCTGATAATATTTGATGATCTGTTATAATTATCTCATTT
>CAYJNP010000157.1:0-1569 GCA_964371665.1 uncultured Eubacteriales bacterium
CAACTAAATTAATAGCTAATGATGTGCAAAAAGGGAAGATTTCCATAGATGATATAGATGAAAATTTATTTACTAATAAACTTTATACTAAAGGACAAGTTGATCCAGATTTAATTATAAGACCGAGTGGAGAATATAGAATTTCTAATTTTTTATTATGGCAAAGTGCATATACAGAATATTTTATAGTTGATAAGTTTTGGCCTGATTTTTCAAAAAGTGATTTGGATACAATTATATATAAATATTCAAGTAGAAACAGGAGATATGGAGGAATTTAATGGTTAAAAGAACAATTTATGGTATATTAGGAGCTATATTTATATGTACAGCATTATTTTTAAATCAATTTTTTCCTTTAATATTAAATATTTTAGTGGCTATAGCTTGTTTATGGTCGATATTTGAATTGTTTTGCGCAATGGGAATATCTAACTTTTTTTTAATAACAATACCAAGTATGTTTTTTTCTATATTTATTCCTTTGTTTTTTAACTATATAAAAATACATGGTACATTATATACATATTCTTTAATTGTATTTTTAACTATTCTTATATTAAATCAAAAAATAGATTTTAAAAGTATATTTGTAGTATACACAATGACTATGGTAATTACATTATCTCTTAGCTTTTTAATTTCTTTAAGAAATCTTTCAAACAAATATGCGTTTTTTTATATTATAATATGTTTTGCAATTTCTTGGATGACAGATACGGGAGCATATTTTTTTGGTAGTTTTTTTGGTAAACATAAGTTGTGCCCTAGAATTAGTCCTAAAAAAACAATAGAGGGTGCTATAGGTGGAATAGTTGCAGCTATTTTATCGGTTGTGCTTATTTGTTTTATTTTTAATTTATTTTTATTTAAGGGATCGATTAAATTTAATATATATTTAATGTTATTTATGGCTATTATAGGATCAATTATAGCTATGATAGGAGATTTATCTTTTTCAGCTGTAAAAAGAGGATGTCATGTAAAAGATTTTGGAAATGTTATTCCCGGTCATGGTGGAATATTAGATCGAATTGATAGTGTTATACTGGTTGTTCCATTTGTTTACTTTTGTTTAACTATGTTTCCTGTTTTTATTAATTAAAAAAAGGGGATTAATATGAAGATAAATTCTATTTCTATATTGGGTTCTACAGGTTCTATAGGAGTTCAAGCTTTAGATGTTTCGAAAAAACATAATATAAAAATAAATTCACTTGTTGCAAATAAAAATATAAAGCTTTTGGAAGAACAAATAAGAGAGTTTAAGCCAAAGTTAGTTGCTGTTTATGATACAAATAGTGCTCATCAGTTAAAAAAGAATATTAATGATTTAAATGTTAAAATTCTTGATGGAATGGATGGAATTTGTGAAATAGCGGAGTTGAAAAATTCAGATATAGTTTTGAATGCTGTAGTTGGAATGATAGGATTAAAACCAACATTAGCGGCAATAAATGCTAAAAATCATGTAGCATTAGCTAATAAAGAAACGCTTGTTGCTGGTGGAGAACTTGTAATGGAAGCTGCTAGAAAAAATGGAGTTAAAATAATTCCTGTAGATAGTGA
>CAYJNP010000158.1:0-1509 GCA_964371665.1 uncultured Eubacteriales bacterium
TATTTCAACGGAGATTTTTCTGAAGATTTAGACCATTTAATATCTATCGATTTTCCATGGCTTATATATTTACCAGATCCACTTCCTATTATATCTATTGATTTTAAATCACTTGTAGAATCTATAGTTGTAACATTAGTTTTTAATATCAAAACATTAGCTTTAGTATTTTGTTTATTATAATTTCCATCGATCTGCTCTGAACCAAATTGAGAAATTTTATAAGTTTTATTTGATTCATCATAATTAAAGGTTGTAGATTTGCTCGAAAAATCAGCCTTAATTTTTTTCGCATCTTTTCCATTATTAACTTGTGATTGAGTTTCAGAAAATTTTTGAGTAAAATCGTTATTCGAATTAAGAATATCACGTACCTTTGAATTTGCTATCCCTTCCATTAATTTACTGCCTGAAGTAAGAGCGCTATGCTCAAACCCTAATTTAGTTTTTCTATCAGAATCTCTCCACATCATATCTGAATATGCCCCTAAGTTAAATGAATCTATATTTTCATTAGATGATAACATTTCATCTGCTTGTTTACTTCCACCAATATGTATATATATAGCATCTAACCCTGTTGATAAATCTATAAAATAAGGTCTAGCACTTCTCACACTCCCTATTTCACTTATTGTATTAGGATTTTTAAACACAGCTAATATTCTTGTAATTCCACCTTCAACTGGGCACTCATACATAATATCTGCATCACAAACTCCTAATAAAGGCTGAGCTGAAGAAATATTATTTATCATAACAGCAATTGGTCTTTTATCAACATAATCTTTATCTATACTAAGACCAGTTAATTTATTTAAATACGAAGATTTAGATGGAGTTTTAACTGAACTTTCAGACAAAACAACAGATGAAACATCTTCTGTTAAATTATTATTTTTTTGATCTGAAATTTTTAATATTGCTAAAAAAACCCCTACACATAATGCAATTCCAAAAGCTATAGCAATAATTATTAATAAAATTTTTATACTTTTTCTTTCTATTCCCACAGATTTTTATCCTCCTAAATCAAGCTATAAAAATAATAATATTTTATACTATATAATCAAATAATGCAAATTGCTTATGAATAAGGGAATATTTAAAATTATAATATATGTTAAACTATATTAACCTAGTTGTTTTTTTATTTTTTTTAATACTCCTTTTTCTAATCTTGAAACCTGTGCCTGACTTATCCCTATTGATTCAGCTACTTCCATTTGAGTTTTTCCTGAAAAAAATCTTAATTTTAATATGTTTTTTTCACGTTTATCTAAATTTTTAATTGTTTCTTTTAAAGACATTTCATCTAACCAATTTTTATCATCATCTTTATCTCCAACTTGGTCCATTACATAAACAATATCATTTCCATCTGAAAAAATCGGTTCATACAATGAAACAGGTTCAACTATTGATTCTAAAGCTAAAATTACATTTTCTTGTGGAATTTCTAATTCTTTTGATAACTCTTTTCTTATATCAAGATATTCATTTTTATAA